>CBDATY010000009.1:0-9815 GCA_965200445.1 Mycoplasmatales bacterium | reverse complement strand
GAGATGGTGGGTTACTTTGATCCTCACTTCAGACTCATGACACTTATATGAAAAGAGTTATTCAACACTCTGTCGAGAGTCGTGGGGTTTCTCACACAGGGAATGTTGACAGGATGGGTTGAGATTAGCCCCAGTTGCAGTTATATAAGTCTTAGAAGTGTTTTTTCTTGTTTTGTCTCGAAGTGATTTGTTAATTCTAATTAATCATTCTATTGTTTAGAAAATACTACGTCATTCGTGTTTATGCCGGAGATGTGATGCATGCTGGGACGAATGCCAATGTCTTTGCTACCATATATGGTGAGAACGGTGACTCTGGAGAAAGAAAGTTACAGAAATCTGAGAAACATCTGGACAAGTTTGAACGAAATCAGGTTAGAACTTCACTACAAATCATTGAGATTAGAATCACAGATAGTAAGAATTAGCCTCGTTCCCAGGCGCTTTCTAATTTTCTAATCAGGAAAAGTGTATAGGATTGTATATATCGATTTAATATCGTGAATGCGCGCGGGAAACACGCGAGGAGAAAATAAAGGGAAGGGAGCGAAAGCGCCTGGCAGAAAATGAATTCAAGATGGCGGAATGCGTGGATCAGCCACTGACAAGTTTAATAGAAACTCCCCTCGACGATATAAGCGAAGAAGAGCAGCTTCGAGATTAGATTTCTTAAGGCTTTCGGTAATCTCTTCCATCTATCAAACACATGTATGGCCAACACACGCGACTGGAAAACGAAATTCTCAATAAAATACTATCTTATCACTTTTTCGTTGAATCATACACTTTTTTCTGCATTTTCTGCCAGGCCCGACCGCGCGTTTCCGACTGTGTTTTCCACGCAATACCCACGCAACGGTAACGGTTGGGCCTGGGGACGAGGCTGTAGTAAGAATAATAAGAAGAGATGATCTTTACTTGACCTTACCGAAATCAACCTTACTGGACCTCTAGGAAGAACAGTTTCGAACTTATAAAGATATCCAGTATAAATAAAGTTAGTTTAGGTTTGCCCCTGTAGTAACACTGGATGAAAAAGATATGATTCTGACTGTTGAAATGAACTTTTGAACTTCGCAACATTACAGTGAAAAGTGACCTGAAATCGACGATAATGCTGTACTTCCATGTAAACCACTTTGGTTTGTGTGAAGTACGTAACAGCTGCTAAAATATGAATCTTTGAAGTAAATTAAAAAATCTCGAGTTCGAAGAAAGGAAATGAAAAACAGCAAGAGTAATTGCTATGAAATTCAAAAGATCTTTGCCGTAGTATGTGATGGCACAAAATTTCATAGTGTGACAAGCGTTAAGTATTTGTAAATATGCGGAGCTAATGCCCAGTGTCTGAACAGGAAACAGCGAACATGACTAGTAAATCATATATCCACTTAACATATTTTTATATTATGTAATATTACCAGGTAATATATATTGAATATTATTAAAAGTGTTTATAATGATATTAAATGTCATCATTGGCTGGTGTGATCAGTGCGTTTGGTATTTCCGTGAAACTGAGCAGCGTCATGCTAGTTTAGGTTTCCTCCTGTAGGAACACTGGATCAAAAAGGGACGATCCTTACTGGACCTCTAGGAAGAACAGTTTAGAACTGATAGATCCGTCCAGTTTTAAATAAACTTAGTTTAGGTTTCCCCCCGTAGAACACTGGATCCATTAGAGATGATCTTTACTGAACCTCTAGGAAGAACTGACAGAAACGAATACCAGCCGACAATTTCAAGAAATAAAACAGAAGAATGAGTTTGTGATGTTTCGATGTTGATGATTTTCTAATAAAATCGAAATATTGGAAACTCATTCTCGTTTTGCTTTACTCCGTATTCTGTGTTTCAAGATGCTAAAGTTCGAACTATGTTCTTTAGAAGTGATCGAGCTATCGAGGAAGATCATTGGTGCTCGACCAGCCTCCCCAAGGTCATGATGGTGGAATAATTTCTGTATTTAAGTGACTTTTTTAACCTTTTTAATCTACTTCCATTTCATTTTCAAGATCCAAAAGGAGCTACAGCTCCAGATTGTCTGCAGTTGTGACCTGTGTCGGGTCGGGTAATATGGGACTTTGTTTCTAGGTCTATTATTATTAACTTACTCGTGTTATGAAATATGCTAATTTTGTACGCGACGTCACGATCACGATGTTGAACGAAGGAAGCCCGAAGTGCCGAAGTGTTCTTCTTTGTTGTTGTTCGAATGTTCGTTCCTGGTGGACACGAAAAGAAGTCGATGGATTTCTCTGCGATTCTGGCTAAAAAAGGTAAGCAGGATCTATAGTTTTGTTTTGGTACTGAGGATTTGTTATATTTGTTCGATATTTACATTGATTTTGGTATTTATTTAGAGTTATATCGGTTATTCAGCATGAAGCAAAGTCGCACAAACTTATGATTGATTTACCGAGCTGATTTATTGGTATGTATACACATGGTTGAAATATAATAGTGTTAAAAATAATTAGTTGGGTATATTTTGAATGAGAATGGAAGGGAATGAAGAAGGATTGGCGACGGATGGTTGAAAAACATAAAAACATTTTGAGCTTATGGTCATAAAACAGCAGAGGGAGGGGATGTATATCACAAATGGTTTTGATATGGCGAAAAAGTGTGGTTTAAGTTTATTTTATGGTTGCATGTTATTTAGTTGCGCCCAACTCATTGACAAGAGGTAGAAAATTGTTTATTATATAGAAGTGATAAAATGGTGACAAAAATCAATTGATCTGACCGGCTTCTGTGCTTTGATGTGAGCCAGACTGCAGAGTAAATCAACAGTGCCACTGAGATTTTTTAAAGAAAGAAAATTAGCGCACCTAGGACCTTCCTTTTCCCTGAATCTGTGCCCAAAGGTCTAATTTTCATTTTTTTAATACATATTTTGTTAGTTTTGCCCCTTAGGCGATGTAAAAAAATATCCCGGTTTATCATCAGTGGCTGGGGAAAAATTTGGTGCGGGTGGGCGGGCCATTTTAAGTTGGCTCTATATAGTTTTGTAAAAAGTGGTTAAATCAGCACTGATGAGAGCGTGGGAACGAGGTTGTCGAGAATCTCGGATGGCCTGTCGTGCGTGACAGGAAACTGTGTTAATTTTGTTGAAAAACAATAGATAATAATCAAAATAATTGGTTTTTGTTAAAAGCAAAATCTGTGCAGCACGAAAAATTACTTGGCATTTTGTGCACCTGCATCTAAGACATACTCTGCAGTCTGGAATGTGAGTTGCTTACATCAGGCAAATTGCAATGTACAGAGGAATGAAGCGAGATGACATAGGGTTGAAATTTAGCATCGTAATATTTGGACGTACATGTCCGCACAAAATATATAAGATACATACCAGACTGCATTCCATGCACTCAACGCCGAAAATCTTCAGCGTGGAGTTTACATGAAATGAACCCTGGGATATATACTATCTGCGTAATATTTTGCAAGAAACCACTCCTGTGGGTATAATCATCTCGGCAATTTATTGGATACAATAGCGTTGGTGGGTTACAGCGTGTGGATCTTGTTTGATATGCTGTAAACATAGATATAGGAGAGCTAGATTGACGTATACCTAGCGCATATGATTTAAAGTGTTGAAAGTCAAAGAATCCATGCAAACTGACAAAACTGGTCAAAACGTCCACTCGAACCATCAAAAAGCTTGAAAATCTATTTTTTGTAATACAAAAATTGTTTGTCCGGTTGCAACGTCATCTTGAATTGTTCTATTTGGGTGACATGCACTAAGTATATGTCTCCTATATCTATGGTTGTAAAAACTGCTTTGTTCAGATTATGCAGCGATCAAAACGAAGGTGTAACTTCCCCCTGTGCGATTGATGTTCCCAAGGGGCGGGCATTTGACCTTCTTGCTGTAAAATATTTGGTTCACCTAACATGAAGTCGTTTGAACCTACACTTGCTTTCCGATGGCAAAAGAAACCATTGTACAAATTTCTTGTTATAAAAAATTTGTTTACAATTAAAGCTATCTATATATAAAGTTAGCCTTTTGAAAACCGTCGGTTCATTTTATATGCACGAAATGACAATTCCAGTAAGTATTGGAATTATCAAACGTTGTAACCAGTAATTTTATTGGAATACATGCAACGTTCGGATCGGTTGTAATGCGAAGTGTTAAATAAAAAGCATAAAAAGCAACGGTGTTTCCACTTTAAACTGTTAAAATTTTCAATTTTGACAAATTTGCACAGCTTTACTATGGGTGGGGGATCTGATCAATACAAAATCCTGAAAGTGAAATGGCCAGGTATATGCCTGGGGAGGGGTTTACGCCTTCGTTTTGATCGTCGCATTGCTGCTGCTATGCTAGACATAACATGAAGTAGCGGCAATAGAAAGTGTCAATTTATTATACTGAGATTTCACAAGAGTTTTTTATGACCCAGCATGCATTTGACATTGCATCATTTCTTTTAGTATATGCTGGAAGAACAAGTATGAATTATGCAACAATGGCATGTCATAGGATCAGGATGTGTTCATGGTATGATTTCAAAAATGTAAATATTTGTTTTAGTATATTTTTTGTTGTGACCCAAAATGCATAAGTTTAGGGATTACATATATATTAGCCATGAAGATGGGGCAAGTATGCAGATTGATTAGGTGTACATGATATCAGGCCTATACACACACATGCACAAGTTAGGCGTGCATACTAACACAGATGGATAGGTTATGTGTACACAGTAAGAACAGTGACACAGACACTAGCATCCATGGATGGATAAGTTAGGCCTACATAGTAAGAACATTCACTAGTATGGATGGATAAGTTAGTCCTGCATACTAACACGACACACACAGACAGTAGCATGCATGGTTAAGTTAGGCGTACATGCTAACAACACACACACCAGCATAGATGGATAAGTTATGTGTACACAGTAATAACACTCACAGACACACACTAGATTAGATGGTTAAGTTACGTGTACAAACTAACAACATTCACATAAGTTAGGCCTACATAGTAAGAACATTCACTAGTATGGATGGATAAGTTAGTCCTGCATACTAACACGACACACACAGACAGTAGCATGCATGGTTAAGTTAGGCGTACATGCTAACAACACACACACCAGCATAGATGGATAAGTTATGTGTACACAGTAATAACACTCACAGACACACACTAGCATAGATGGTTAAGTTACGTGTATACAGTAACAATACTCATACAGACACTAGCACGCATGGATAGGTAAGTTAGTCGTGCATACTAACACGACACACAGTAACAACACTCACACAGACAGTAGCATGGATGGTTAAGTTACGTGTACAAACTAACAACACTCAACCACACGGATAAGTTAGTCCTTCATACTAACACGACACACACCAGCATAGATGGATAAGTTACGTGTACACAGTAACAACACTCACATGAGTTAGGCCTGCATGGTGACAGCAGGCATACACTAGCATGCATGCCTAAGTTAGTCCTGCATACTAACATGACACACACACTAGCATATGGATGGATAAGTTACGTGTACAAAGTAACAACACTGAAGCACACGGATAAGTTAGTCCTTCATACTAACACGACACACACCAGCATAGATGGATAAGTTACGTGTACACAGTAACAACACTCACATGAGTTAGGCCTGCATGGTGACAGCAGGCATACACGCCTAAGTTAGTCCTGCATACTAACATGACACACACAGACAGTAGCATGTATGGTTAAGTTAGTTCTACATGGTAACACCACACACACTAGCATATGGATGGATAAGTTACGTGTACAAACTAACAACACTCAACCACACGGATAAGTTAGGCGTACACAGTAACAATACTCATACAGACAGCAGCATGCATGCCCAAGTTACGTGTACACAGTAACAACACTCACATGAGTTAGGCCTGCATGGTGACAGCAGGCATACACTAGCATGCATGCCTAAGTTAGTCCTGCATACTAACATGACACACACAGACAGTAGCATGTATGGTTAAGTTAGTTCTACATGGTAACACCACACATACTAGCATATGGATGGATAAGTTACGTGTACAAACTAACAACACTCAACCACAGGGATAAGTTAGTCGTTCATACTAACACGACACACACCAGAATAGATGGATAAGTTACGCCTGCATGGTGAGAGCAGGCATACACTAGCATGCATGCCTAAGTTAGTCCTGCATACTAACATGACACAGACAGACAGTAGCATGTATGGTTAAGTTAGTTCTACATGGTAACACCACACACACTAGCATATGGATGGATAAGTTACATGTACAAACTAACAAGACTCAACCACACGGATAAGTTAGTCCTTCATACTAACACGACACAGACCAGCATAGATGGATAAGTTACGTGTACACAGTAACAACACTCACATGAGTTAGGCCTGCATGGTGACAGCAGGCATACACTAGCATGCATGCCTAAGTTAGTCCTGCATACTAACATGACACACACACTAGCATATGGATGGATAAGTTACGTGTACAAACTAACAACACTCAACCACACGGATAAGTTAGTCCTTCATACTAACACGACACACACCAGCATAGATGGATAAGTTACGTGTACACAGTAACAACACTCACATGAGTTAGGCCTGCATGGTGACAGCAGGCATACACTAGCATGCATGCCTAAGTTAGTCCTGCATACTAACATGACACACACAGACAGTAGCATGTATGGTTAAGTTAGTTCTACATGGTAACACCACACACACTAGCATATGGATGCATAAGTTACGTGTACACAGTAACAACACTCACATGAGTTAGGCCTGCATGGTGACAGCAGGCATACACTAGCATGCATGCCTAAGTTAGTCCTGCATACTAACATGACACAGACAGAAAGTAGCATGTATGGTTAAGTTAGTTCTACATGGTAACACCACACACACTAGCATATGGATGGATAAGTTACATGTACAAACTAACAAGACTCAACCACACGGATAAGTTAGTCCTTCATACTAACACGACACACACCAGCATAGATGGATAAGTTACGTGTACACAGTAACAACACTCACATGAGTTAGGCCTGCATGGTGACAGCAGGCATACACTAGCATGCATGCCTAAGTTAGTCCTGCATACTAACATGACACACACACTAGCATATGGATGGATAAGTTACGTGTACAAACTAACAACACTCAACGACACGGATAAGTTAGTCCTTCATACTAACACGACACACACCAGCATAGATGGATAAGTTACGTGTACACAGTAACAACACTCACATGAGTTAGGCCTGCATGGTGACAGCAGGCATACACTAGCATGCATGCCTAAGTTAGTCCTGCATACTAACATGACACAGACAGACAGTAGCATGTATGGTTAAGTTAGTTCTACATGGTAACACCACACACACTAGCATATGGATGGATAAGTTACATGTACAAACTAACAAGACTCAACCACACGGATAAGTTAGTCCTTCATACTAACACGACACACACCAGCATAGATGGATAAGTTACGTGTACACAGTAACAACACTCACATGAGTTAGGCCTGCATGGTGACAGCAGGCATACACTAGCATGCATGCCTAAGTTAGTCCTGCATACTAACATGACACACACACTAGCATATGGATGGATAAGTTACGTGTACAAACTAACAACACTCAACCACACGGATAAGTTAGTCCTTCATACTAACACGACACACACCAGCATAGATGGATAAGTTACGTGTACACAGTAACAACACTCACATGAGTTAGGCCTGCATGGTGACAGCAGGCATACACTAGCATGCATGCCTAAGTTAGTCCTGCATACTAACATGACACACACAGACAGTAGCATGTATGGTTAAGTTAGTTCTACATGGTAACACCACACACACTAGCATATGGATGCATAAGTTACGTGTACACAGTAACAACACTCACATGAGTTAGGCCTGCATACTAACATGTATGGTTAAGTTAGTTCTACATGGTAACACCACACACACTAGCATATGGATGGATAAGTTACATGTACAAACTAACAAGACTCAACCACACGGATAAGTTAGTCCTTCATACTAACACGACACACACCAGCATAGATGGATAAGTTACGTGTACACAGTAACAACACTCACATGAGTTAGGCCTGCATGGTGACAGCAGGCATACACTAGCATGCATGCCTAAGTTAGTCCTGCATACTAACATGACACACACACTAGCATATGGATGGATAAGTTACGTGTACAAACTAACAACACTCAACCACACGGATAAGTTAGTCCTTCATACTAACACGACACACACCAGCATAGATGGATAAGTTACGTGTACACAGTAACAAGACTCACATGAGTTAGGCCTGCATGGTGACAGCAGGCATACACTAGCATGCATGCCTAAGTTAGTTCTACATGGTAACACCACACACACTAGCATATGGATGCATAAGTTACGTGTACACAGTAACAACACTCACATGAGTTAGGCCTGCATGCCTAAGTTAGTCCTGCATACTAACACGACACACACCAGCATAGATGGATAAGTTACGTGTACACAGTAACAACACTCACATGAGTTAGGCCTGCATACTAACATGACACACACAGACAGTAGCATGTATGGTTAAGTTAGTTCTACATGGTAACACCACACACACTAGCATATGGATGCATAAGTTACGTGTACACAGTAACAGCACTCACATGAGTTAGGCCTGCATGGTGACAGCAGGCATACACGCCTAAGTTAGTCCTGCATACTAACATGACACAGACAGACAGTAGCATGTATGGTTAAGTTAGTTCTACATGGTAACACCACACACACTAGCATAGATGGATAAGTTACGTGTACACAGTAACAACACTCACATGAGTTAGGCCTGGATACTAACATGACACAGACAGACAGTAGCATGTATGGTTAAGTTAGTTCTACATGGTAACACCACACACACTAGCATATGGATGCATAAGTTACGTGTACACAGTAACAGCACTCACATGAGTTAGGCCTGCATGGTGACAGCAGGCATACACTAGCATGCATGCCTAAGTTAGTCCTGCATACTAACATGACACAGACAGACAGTAGCATGTATGGTTAAGTTAGTTCTACATGGTAACACCACACACACTAGCATAGATGGATAAGTTACGTGTACACAGTAACAACACTCACATGAGTTAGGCCTGCATGGTGACAGCAGGCATACACTAGCATATGGATGGATAAGTTACATGTACAAAGTAACAAGACTCAACCACACGGATAAGTTAGTCCTTCATACTAACACGACACACACCAGCATAGATGGATAAGTTACGTGTACACAGTAACAACACTCACATGAGTTAGGCCTGCATGGTGACAGCAGGCATAGACTAGCATGCATGCCTAAGTTAGTCCTGCATACTAACATGACACACACAGACAGTAGCATGTATGGTTAAGTTAGTTCTACATGGTAACACCACACACACTAGCATATGGATGCATAAGTTACGTGTACACAGTAACAGCACTCACATGAGTTAGGCCTGCATGGTGACAGCAGGCATACACTAGCATGCATGCCTAAGTTAGTCCTGCATACTAACACCACACACACTAGCATATGGATGCATAAGTTACGTGTACACAGTAACAACACTCACATGAGTTAGGCCTGCATACTAACATGACACAGACAGACAGTAGCATGTATGGTTAAGTTAGTTCTACATGGTAACACCACACACACTAGCATATGGATGGATAAGTTACATGTACAAACTAACAAGACTCAACCACATGGATA
>CBDATY010000008.1:0-8325 GCA_965200445.1 Mycoplasmatales bacterium | reverse complement strand
GGAAACTCATTCTCGTTTTGCTTTACTCCGTATTCTGTGTTTCAAGATGCTAAAGTTCGAACTATGTTCTTTAGAAGTGATCGAGCTATCGAGGAAGATCATTGGTGCTCGACCAGCCTCCCCAAGGTCATGATGGTGGAATAATTTCTGTATTTAAGTGACTTTTTTAACCTTTTTAATCTACTTCCATTTCATTTTCAAGATCCAAAAGGAGCTACAGCTCCAGATTGTCTGCAGTTGTGACCTGTGTCGGGTCGGGTAATATGGGACTTTGTTTCTAGGTCTATTATTATTAACTTACTCGTGTTATGAAATATGCTAATTTTGTACGCGACGTCACGATCACGATGTTGAACGAAGGAAGCCCGAAGTGCCGAAGTGTTCTTCTTTGTTGTTCGAATGTTCGTTCCTCGTGGACACGAAAAGAAGTCGATGGATTTCCCTGCGATTCTGGCTAAAAAAGGTAAGCAGGATCTATAGTTTTGTTTTGGTACTGAGGATTTGTTATATTTGTTCGATATTTACATTGATTTTGGTATTTATTTAGAGTTATATCGGTTATTCAGCATGAAGCAAAGTCGCACAAACTTATGATTGATTTACCGAGCTGATTTATTGGTATGTATACACATGGTTGAAATATAATAGTGTTAAAAATAATTAGTTGGGTATATTTTGAATGAGAATGGAAATCAATTGATCTGACCGGCTTCTGTGCTTTGATGTGAGCCAGACTGCAGAGTAAATCAACAGTGCCATTGAGATTTTTTAAAGAAAGAAAATTAGCGCACCTAGGACCTTCCTTTTCCCTGAATCTGTGCCCAAAGGTCTAATTTTGATTTTTTTAATACATATTTTGTTAGTTTTGCCCCTTAGGCGATGTAAAAAAATATCCCGGTTTATCATCAGTGGCTGGGGAAAAATTTGGTGCGGGTGGGCGGGCCATTTTAAGTTGGCTCTATATAGTTTTGTAAAAAGTGGTTAAATCAGCACTGACGAGAGCGTGGGAACGAGGTTGTCGAGAATCTCGGATGGCCTGTCGTGCGCGACAGGAAACTGTGTTAATTTTGTTGAAAAACAATAGATAATAATCAAAATAATTGGTTTTTGTTAGAAGCAAAATCTGTGCAGCACGAAAAATTACTTGGCATTTTGTGCACCTGCATCTAAGACATACTCTGCAGTGTGGAATGTGAGTTGCTTACATCAGGCAAATTGCAATGTACAGAGGAATGAAGCGAGATGACATAGGGTTGAAATTTAGCATCGTAATATTTGGACGTACATGTCCGCACAAAATATATAAGATACATAGCAGACTGCATTCCATGCACTCAACGCCGAAAATCTTCAGCGTGGAGTTTACATGAAATGAACCCTGGGATATATACTATGTACGTAATATTTTGCAAGAAACCACTCCTGTGGGTATAATCATCTCGGCAATTTATTGGATACAATAGCGTTGGTGGGTTACAGCGTGTGGATCTTGTTTGATATGCTGTAAACATAGATATAGGAGAGCTAGATTGACGTATACCTAGCGCACATGATTTAAAGTGTTGAAAGTGAAAGAATCCATGGAAACTGACAAAACTGGTCAAAACGTCCACTCGAACCATCAAAAAGCTTGAAAATCTATTTTTTGTAATACAAAAATTGTTTGTCCGGTTGCAACGTCATCTTGAATTGTTCTATTTGGGTGACATGCACTAAGTATATGTCTCCTATATCTATGGTTGTAAAAACTGCTTTGTTCAGATTATGCAGCGATCAAAATGAAGGTGTAACTTCCCCCTGTGCGATTGATGTTCCCAAGGGGCGGGCATTTGACCTTCTTGCTGTAAAATATTTCGTTCACCTAACATGAAGTCGTTTGAACCTACACTTGCTTTCCGATGGCAAAAGAAACCGATGTACAAATTTCTTGTTATAAAAAATTTGTTTACAATTAAAGCTATCTATATATAAAGTTAGCCTTTTGAAAACCGTCGGTTCATTTTATATGCACGAAATGACAATTCCAGTAAGTATTGGAATTATCAAAGGTTGTAACCAGTAATTTTATTGGAATACATGCAACGTTCGGATCGGTTATAATGCGAAGTGTTAAATAAAAAGCATAAAAAGCAACGGTGTTTCCACTTTAAACTGTTAAAATTTTCAATTTTGACAAATTTGCACAGCTTTACTATGGGTGGGGGATCTGATCAATACAAAATCCTGAAAGTGAAATGGCCAGGTATATGCCTGGGGAGGGGTTTACGCCTTCGTTTTGATCGTCGCATTGCTGCTGCTATGCTAGACATAACATGAAGTAGCGGCAATAGAAAGTGTCAATTTATTATACTGAGATTTCACAAGAGTTTTTTTATGACCCAGCATGCATTTGACATTGCATCATTTCTTTTAGTATATGCTGGAAGAACAAGTATGAATTATGCAACAATGGCATGTCATAGGATCAGGATGTGTTCATGGTATGATTTCAAAAATGTAAATATTTGTTTTAGTATATTTTTTGTTGTGACCCAAAATGCATAAGTTTAGGGATTACATATATATTAGGCATGAAGATGGGGCAAGTATGCAGATTGATTAGGTGTACATGATATCAGGCCTATACACACACATGCACAAGTTAGGCGTGCATACTAACACGACACACACTAGCATAGATGGATAGGTTATGTGTACACAGTAAGAACAGTGACACAGACACTAGCATCCATGGATGGATAAGTTACGTGTACAAATTAACAACATTCACATAAGTTAGTCCTGCATACTAACACGACACACACAGACAGTAGCATGCATGGTTAAGTTAGGCGTACATGCTAACAACACACACACCAGCATAGATGGATAAGTTACGTGTACAAACTAACAACATTCACATAAGTTAGGCCTACATAGTAAGAACATTCACTAGTATGGATGGATAAGTTAGTCCTGCATACTAACACGACACACACACACCAGCATAGATGGTTAAGTTACGTGTACACAGTAACAACAGTCATACAGACACTAGCACGCATGGATAGGTAAGTTAGTCGTGCATACTAACACGACACACAGTAACAACACTCACACAGACAGTAGCATGGATGGTTAAGTTACATGTACACAGTAACAACACTCACATGAGTTAGGCCTGCATGGTGACAGCAGGCATACACTAGCATGCATGCCTAAGTTAGTCCTGCATACTAACATGACACACACACTAGCATATGGATGGATAAGTTACGTGTACAAAGTAACAACACTCAAGCACACGGATAAGTTAGTCCTTCATACTAACACGACACACACCAGCATAGATGGATAAGTTACGTGTACACAGTAACAACACTCACATGAGTTAGGCCTGCATGGTGACAGCAGGCATACACTAGCATGCATGCCTAAGTTAGTCCTGCATACTAACATGACACACACAGACAGTAGCATGTATGGTTAAGTTAGTTCTACATGGTAACACCACACACACTAGCATGCATGCCTAAGTTAGTCCTGCATACTAAGATGACACACACAGACAGTAGCATGTATGGTTAAGTTAGTTCTACATGGTAACACCACACACACTAGCATATGGATGCATAAGTTACGTGTACAAACTAACAACACTCAACCACACGGATAAGTTAGGCGTACGTGGTAACAACACACACACCAGCATAGATGGATAAGTTACGTGTACACAGTAACAACACTCACATGAGTTAGGCCTGCATGGTGAGAGCAGGCATACACGCCTAAGTTAGTCCTGCATACTAACATGACACACACAGACAGTAGCATGTATGGTTAAGTTAGTTCTACATGGTAACACCACACACACTAGCATATGGATGGATAAGTTACGTGTACAAACTAACAACACTCAACCACACGGATAAGTTAGTCCTTCATACTAACACGACACACACCAGCATAGATGGATAAGTTACGTGTACACAGTAACAACACTCACATGAGTTAGGCCTGCATACTAACATGACACACACACTAGCATATGGATGGATAAGTTACGTGTACACAGTAACAACACTCACATGAGTTAGGCCTGCATACTAACATGACACACACAGACAGTAGCATGTATGGTTAAGTTAGTTCTTCATGGTAACACCACACACACTAGCATATGGATGCATAAGTTACGTGTACAAACTAACAACACGGATAAGTTACGTGTACACAGTAACAACACTCACATGAGTTAGGCCTGCGTACTAACATGACACAGACAGACAGTAGCATGTATGGTTAAGTTAGTTCTACATGGTAACACCACACACACTAGCATGCATGCCTAAGTTAGTCCTGCATACTAACATGACACACACAGACAGTAGCATGTATGGTTAAGTTAGTTCTACATGGTAACACCACACACACTAGCATATGGATGCATAAGTTACGTGTACAAACTAACAACACTCAACCACACGGATAAGTTAGGCGTACACAGTAAGAATACTCATACAGACAGTAGCATGCATGCCCAAGTTAGGCGTACGTGCTAACAACACACACACCAGCATAGATGGATAAGTTACGTGTACACAGTAACAACACTCACATGAGTTAGGCCTGCATAAGTTACGTGTACAAACTAACAACACTCAACCACACGGATAAGTTAGGCGTACACAGTAACAATACTGATACAGACAGTAGCATGCATGCCCAAGTTAGGCGTACGTGCTAACAACACACACACCAGCATAGATGGATAAGTTATGTGTACACAGTAACAACACTCACATGAGTTAGGCCTGCATGGTGGCAGCAGGCATACACTAGCATGCATGCCTAAGTCAGTCCTACATGGTAAGACCACACAGACTAGCATATGGATGGATAAGTTACGTGTACAAACTAACAACACTCAACCACACACACCAGCATAGATGGATAAGTTACGTGTACACAGTAACAACACTCACATGAGTTAGGCCTGCATACTAACATGACACACACAGACAGTAGCATGTATGGTTAAGTTAGTTGTACATGGTAACACCACACACACTAGCATATGGATGCACAAGTTACGTGTACAAACTAACAACACTCAACCACAGGGATAAGTTAGGCCTGCATGCCTAAGTTAGTCCTGCATACTAACACGACACACACCAGCATAGATGGATAAGTTATGTGTACACAGTAACAACACTCACATGAGTTAGGCCTGCATGGTGAGAGCAGGCATACACTAGCATGCATGCCTAAGTTAGTCCTGCATACTAACATGACACACACCAGCATAGATGGATAAGTTACGTGTACACAGTAACAACACTCACATGAGTTAGGCCTGCATGGTGACAGCAGGCATACACTAGCATGCATGCCTAAGTTAGTCCTGCATACTAACATGACACACACAGACAGTAGCATGTATGGTTAAGTTAGTTCTACATGGTAACACCACACACACTAGCATGCATGCCTAAGTTAGTTCTACATGGTAACACCACACACACTAGCATATGGATGGATAAGTTACGTGTACAAACTAACAACACTCAACCACACGGATAAGTTAGGCGTACACAGTAACAATACTCATACAGACAGCAGCATGCATGCCCAAGTTAGGCGTACGTGCTAACAACACACACACCAGCATAGATGGATAAGTTACGTGTACACAGTAACAACACTCACATGAGTTAGGCCTGCATGGTGACAGCAGGCATACACTAGCATGCATGCCTAAGTTAGTCCTGCATACTAACATGATACACACAGACAGTAGCATGTATGGTTAAGTTAGTTCTACATGGTAACACCACACACACTAGCATATGGATGGATAAGTTACGTGTACAAACTAACAACACTCAACCACAGGGATAAGTTAGTCCTTCATACTAACACGACACACACCAGAATAGATGGATAAGTTACGCCTGCATGGTGAGAGCAGGCATACACTAGCATGCATGCCTAAGTTAGTCCTGCATACTAACATGACACAGACAGACAGTAGCATGTATGGTTAAGTTAGTTCTACATGGTAACACCACACACACTAGCATATGGATGGATAAGTTACATGTACAAACTAACAACAGTCAACCACACGGATAAGTTAGTCCTTCATACTAACACGACACACACCAGCATAGATGGATAAGTTACGTGTACACAGTAACAACACTCACATGAGTTAGGCCTGCATGGTGACAGCAGGCATACACTAGCATGCATGCCTAAGTTAGTCCTGCATACTAACATGACACACACACTAGCATATGGATGGATAAGTTACGTGTACAAACTAACAACACTCAACCACACGGATAAGTTAGTCCTTCATACTAACACGACACACACCAGCATAGATGGATAAGTTACGTGTACACAGTAACAACACTCACATGAGTTAGGCCTGCATACTAACATGACACACACAGACAGTAGCATGTATGGTTAAGTTAGTTCTACATGGTAACACCACACACACTAGCATATGGATGCATAAGTTACGTGTACACAGTAACAACACTCACATGAGTTAGGCCTGCATACTAACATGACACACACAGACAGTAGCATGTATGGTTAAGTTAGTTCTACATGAGTTAGGCCTGCATGGTGACAGCAGGCATACACTAGCATGCATGCCTAAGTTAGTCCTGCATACTAACATGACACACACACACAGTAGCATGTATGGTTAAGTTAGTTCTACATGGTAACACCACACACACTAGCATATGGATGGATAAGTTACGTGTACAAACTAACAACACTCAACCACAGGGATAAGTTAGGCCTGCATGCCTAAGTTAGTCCTGCATACTAACACGACACACACCAGCATAGATGGATAAGTTATGTGTACACAGTAACAACACTCACATGAGTTAGGCCTGCATGGTGAGAGCAGGCATACACTAGCATGCATGCCTAAGTTAGTCCTGCATACTAACATGACACACACCAGCATAGATGGATAAGTTACGTGTACACAGTAACAACACTCACATGAGTTAGGCCTGCATGGTTAAGTTAGTTGTACATGGTAACACCACACACACTAGCATATGGATGGATAAGTTACGTGTACAAACTAAGAACACTCAACCACACGGATAAGTTAGTCCTTCATACTAACATGACACACACCAGCATAGATGGATAAGTTACGTGTACACAGTAACAACACTCACATGAGTTAGGCCTGCATGGTGAGAGCAGCATGTATGGTTAAGTTAGTTGTACATGGTAACACCACACACACTAGCATATGGATGGATAAGTTACGTGTACAAACTAACAACACTCAACCACACACACCAGCATAGATGGATAAGTTACATGTACACAGTAACAACACTCACATGAGTTAGGCCTGCATACTAACATGACACACACAGACAGTAGCATGTATGGTTAAGTTAGTTCTACATGGTAACACCACACACACTAGCATATGGATGCATAAGTTACGTGTACACAGTAACAACACTCAACCACAGGGATAAGTTAGGCCTGCATGCCTAAGTTAGTCCTGCATACTAACACGACACACACCAGCATAGATGGATAAGTTATGTGTACACAGTAACAACACTCACATGAGTTAGGCCTGCATGGTGAGAGCAGGCATACACTAGCATGCATGCGTAAGTTAGTCCTGCATACTAACATGACACACACAGACAGTAGCATGTATGGTTAAGTTAGTTCTACATGGTAACACCACACACACTAGCATATGGATGCATAAGTTACGTGCACAAACTAACAACACTCAACCACACGGATAAGTTAGGCGTACACGGTAACAATACTCATACAGACAGTAGCATGCATGGCCAAGTTAGGCGTACGTGCTAACAACACACACACCAGCATAGATGGATAAGTTACGTGTACACAGTAACAACACTCACATGAGTTAGGCCTGCATGGTGACAGCAGGCATACACTAGCATGCATGCCTAAGTTAGTTCTACATGGTAACACCACACACACTAGCATATGGATGGATAAGTTACGTGTACAAACTAACAACACTCAACCACAGGGATAAGTTAGTCCTTCATACTAACACGACACACACCAGAATAGATGGATAAGTTACGCCTGCATGGTGAGAGCAGGCATACACTAGCATGCATGCCTAAGTTAGTCCTGCATACTAACATGACAGAGACAGACAGTAGCATGTATGGTGAAGTTAGTCCTGCATACTAACATGACACACACACTAGCATATGGATGGATAAGTTACGTGTACAAACTAACAACACTCAACCACACGGATAAGTTAGTCCTTCATACTAACAC
>CBDATY010000007.1:0-176189 GCA_965200445.1 Mycoplasmatales bacterium | reverse complement strand
TCATCATGTTGTTTTGATATTTGTTATATATATATATATATATATATATATATATATATATATATATATATATATATATATATATATTAACTAAAATTGTGATGGAACAATCTGGCTTGTGTCCTCATGTCTCTTCTGAATGCACACAGATTTATAATTACACAAAGTAAATTTAAAACTCTCCAAAGTATATATCATCATGTTCTTTTGATATTTGTTTCATATATAAGTCAACTAAAATTGTAATGGAACAATCTGGCTCGTCTCCTGATGTGTCGTGTGAATGCACACAGATTTACAATTAGATAAAGTAAATTTAAAACTCTCCAAAGTATATATAATCATGCTCTTTTGATACTTGGTTCATATATAAGTTAACTAAAGTTGTCATGGAACAATCTAGCTCGTGTCCTGATGTATCCTCTGAATGCACACAGATTTACCATTACCTAAAGTAAATTTAAAACTCTCCAAAGTATATATCATCATGTTCTTTTGATATTTGTTAATACATATATAAGTTAACTAAAGTTGTAATGGAACAATCTGGCTCGTCTCCTGATAGGTCGTCCGAATCACACAGATTTACCATTACATAAAGTAAATTTAAAACTCTCTAAAGTATATATCATCATGTTCTTTTGATATTTGTTACATATATAAATTAACTAAAATTGTAATGCAACAATCTGGCTCGTGTCCTGATGTGTCATCTGAATGCACACCGATTTACCTGTGCATAAAGTAAATTTAATTCTCTAAAGTATATATCATCATGCTCTTTTGATACTTGGTACATATATAAGTTAACTAAAGTTGTGATGGAACAATCTGATATTTGTTATATGATATTTGTTACATATATAAGTCAACTAAAATTGTAATGGAACAATCTGGCTCGTGTCCAGATGTGTCCTCTGAATGCACACCGGTTTACCTGTGCAAAAAGTAAGTTTAAAACTCTCTAAAGTATATATCATCATGGTTGTTTGATACTTGGTACATATATAAGTTAACTGAAATATTGATGGAACAATCTGGCTCGGTTCCTGATGTTTCGTCTGAATGCACACAGATTTACCATTACATAAAGTAAATTTAAAACTCTCCAAAGTATATATCATCATGTTCTTTTGATATTTGTTACATATATAAATTAACTAAAATTGTAATGCAACAATCTGGCTCGTGTCCTGATGTGTCATCTGAATGCACACCGATTTACCTGTGCATAAAGTAAATTTAATTCTCTAAAGTATATATCATCATGCTCTTTTGATACTTGGTACATATATAAGTTAACTAAAGTTGTGATGGAACAATCTGGCTGGTGTCCTGATGTATCGTCTGAATGCACACAGATTGACCATTACATAAAGTGTATTTAAAACTCTCCAAAGTATATATCATCATGTTCTTTTGATATTTGTTAATACATACGTAAGTTAATTAAAATTGTGATGGAACAATCTGGCTCGTGTCTTGATGTGTCCTCTGAATGCACACAGATTTACCATTACATAAAGTAAATTTAAATCCCTCCAAAGTATATATCATCATGTTCTTTTGATATTTGTTAATACATATATAAGTTAACTAAAGTTGTAATGGAACAATCTGGCTCGTCTCCTGATAGGTCGTCCGAATCACACAGATTTACCATTACATAAAGTAAATTTAAAACTCTCTAAAGTATATATCATCATGTTCTTTTGATATTTGTTACATATATAAATTAACTAAAATTGTAATGCAACAATCTGGCTCGTGTCCTGATGTGTCATCTGAATGCACACCGATTTACCTGTGCATAAAGTAAATTTAATTCTCTAAAGTATATATCATCATGCTCTTTTGATACTTGGTACATATATAAGTTAACTAAAGTTGTGATGGAACAATCTGATATTTTTTATATGATATTTGTTACATATATAAGTCAACTAAAATTGTAATGGAACAATCTGGCTCGTGTCCAGATGTGTCCTCTGAATGCACACCGGTTTACCTGTGCAAAAAGTAAGTTTAAAACTCTCTAAAGTATATATCATCATGGTCGTTTGATACTTGGTACATATATAAGTTAACTGAAATATTGATGGAACAATCTGGCTCGGTTCCTGATGTTTCGTCTGAATGCACACAGATTTACCATTACATAAAGTAAATTTAAAACTCTCCAAAGTATATATCATCATGTTCTTTTGATATTTGTTACATATATAAATTAACTAAAATTGTAATGCAACAATCTGGCTCGTGTCCTGATGTGTCATCTGAATGCACACCGATTTACCTGTGCATAAAGTAAATTTAATTCTCTAAAGTATATATCATCATGCTCTTTTGATACTTGGTACATATATAAGTTAACTAAAGTTGTGATGGAACAATCTGGCTGGTGTCCTGATGTATCGTCTAAATGCACACAGATTGACCATTACATAAAGTGTATTTAAAACTCTCCAAAGTATATATCATTATGTTCTTTTGATATTTGTTAATACATATATAAGTTAATTAAAATTGTGATGGAACAATCTGGCTCGTGTCTTGATGTGTCCTCTGAATGCACACAGATTTACCATTACATAAAGTAAATTTAAATCCCTCCAAAGTATATATATATATCATCATGTTCTTTTGATATTTGTTATATTAGTTAACTAAAGTTGTAATGGAACGATCTGGCTCGTGTCCTGATGTGTCGTCTGAATAACACAGATTTACCATTACATAAAGTAAATTTAAAACTCTCCAAACTATATATCATCATGTTCTTTTGATATTTGTTACATATATAAATTAACAAAAATTGTAATGCAACAATCTGGCTCGTGTCCTGATGTGTCATCTGAATGCACACCGATTTACCTGTGCATAAAGTAAATTTAATTCTCTAAAGTATATATCATCATGCTCTTTTGATACTTGGTACATATATAAGTTAACTAAAGTTGTGATGGAACAATCTGGCTGGTGTCCTGATGTATCGTCTAAATGCACACAGATTGACCATTACATAAAGTGTATTTAAAACTCTCCAAAGTATATATCATTATGTTCTTTTGATATTTGTTAATACATATATAAGTTAATTAAAATTGTGATGGAACAATCTGGCTCGTGTCTTGATGTGTCCTCTGAATGCACACAGATTTACCATTACATAAAGTAAATTTAAATCCCTCCAAAGTATATATATATATCATCATGTTCTTTTGATATTTGTTATATTAGTTAACTAAAGTTGTAATGGAACGATCTGGCTCGTGTCCTGATGTGTCGTCTGAATAACACAGATTTACCATTACATAAAGTAAATTTAAAACTCTCCAAAGTATACATCATGTTGTTTTGATCTTTGTTATATATATATATATATGTATATATATAAGTTACCTAAAATTGTGATGGAACAAACTGGCTTGTGTCCTGATGTGTCGTCTGAATGCACACAGATTTATAATTACACAAAGTAAATTTAAAACTCTCCAAAGTATATATATATATCATCATGTTCTTTTGATATTTGTTAGATAAGTTAACTAAAGTTGTAATGGAACAATCTGGCTCGTGTCCTGCTAGGTCGTCTGAATCACACAGATTTACCATTACATAAAGTAAATTTAAAACTCTCTAAAGTATATATCATCATGTTCTTTTGATATTTGTTATATATATATATATATATATATATATATATATATATATATATATATATATATATATATATATATATATATATATATATATATATATATATATATATAGTTAACTAAAATTGTGATGGAACAATCTGGCTTGTGTCCTCATGTCTCTTCTGAATGCACACAGATTTATAATTACACAAAGTAAATTTAAAACTCTCCAAAGTATATATCATCATGTTCTTTTGATATTTGTTTCATATATAAGTCAACTAAAATTGTAATGGAACAATCTGGCTCGTCTCCTGATGTGTCGTGTGAATGCACACAGATTTACAATTAGATAAAGTAAATTTAAAACTCTCCAAAGTATATATAATCATGCTCTTTTGATACTTGGTTCATATATAAGTTAACTAAAGTTGTCATGGAACAATCTAGCTCGTGTCCTGATGTATCCTCTGAATGCACACAGATTTACCATTACCTAAAGTAAATTTAAAACTCTCCAAAGTATATATCATCATGTTCTTTTGATATTTGTTAATACATATATAAGTTAACTAAAGTTGTAATGGAACAATCTGGCTCGTCTCCTGATAGGTCGTCCGAATCACACAGATTTACCATTACATAAAGTAAATTTAAAACTCTCTAAAGTATATATCATCATGTTCTTTTGATATTTGTTACATATATAAATTAACTAAAATTGTAATGCAACAATCTGGCTCGTGTCCTGATGTGTCATCTGAATGCACACCGATTTACCTGTGCATAAAGTAAATTTAATTCTCTAAAGTATATATCATCATGCTCTTTTGATACTTGGTACATATATAAGTTAACTAAAGTTGTGATGGAACAATCTGATATTTGTTATATGATATTTGTTACATATATAAGTCAACTAAAATTGTAATGGAACAATCTGGCTCGTGTCCAGATGTGTCCTCTGAATGCACACCGGTTTACCTGTGCAAAAAGTAAGTTTAAAACTCTCTAAAGTATATATCATCATGGTCGTTTTATACTTGGTACATATATAAGTTAACTGAAATATTGATGGAACAATCTGGCTCGGTTCCTGATGTTTCGTCTGAATGCACACAGATTTACCATTACATAAAGTAAATTTAAAACTCTCCAAAGTATATATCATCATGTTCTTTTGATATTTGTTACATATATAAATTAACTAAAATTGTAATGCAACAATCTGGCTCGTGTCCTGATGTGTCATCTGAATGCACACCGATTTACCTGTGCATAAAGTAAATTTAATTCTCTAAAGTATATATCATCATGCTCTTTTGATACTTGGTACATATATAAGTTAACTAAAGTTGTGATGGAACAATCTGGCTGGTGTCCTGATGTATCGTCTGAATGCACACAGATTGACCATTACATAAAGTGTATTTAAAACTCTCCAAAGTATATATCATCATGTTCTTTTGATATTTGTTAATACATATATAAGTTAATTAAAATTGTGATGGAACAATCTGGCTCGTGTCTTGATGTGTCCTCTGAATGCACACAGATTTACCATTACATAAAGTAAATTTAAATCCCTCCAAAGTATATATATATATCATCATGTTCTTTTGATATTTGTTATATTAGTTAACTAAAGTTGTAATGGAACGATCTGGCTCGTGTCCTGATGTGTCGTCTGAATAACACAAATTTACCATTACATAAAGTAAATTTAAAACTCTCCAAAGTATACATCATGTTGTTTTGATCTTTGTTATATATATATATATATGTATATATATAAGTTACCTAAAATTGTGATGGAACAAACTGGCTTGTGTCCTGATGTGTCGTCTGAATGCACACAGATTTATAATTACACAAAGTAAATTTAAAACTCTCCAAAGTATATATATATATCATCATGTTCTTTTGATATTTGTTAGATAAGTTAACTAAAGTTGTAATGGAACAATCTGGCTCGTGTCCTGCTAGGTCGTCTGAATCACACAGATTTACCATTACATAAAGTAAATTTAAAACTCTCTAAAGTATATATCATCATGTTCTTTTGATATTTGTTATATATATATATATATATATATATATATATATATATATATATATATATATATATATATATATATATATATATATATATATATAAGTTAACTAAAATTGTGATGGAACAATCTGGCTTGTGTCCTCATGTCTCTTCTGAATGCACACAGATTTATAATTACACAAAGTAAATTTAAAACTCTCCAAAGTATATATCATCATGTTCTTTTGATATTTGTTTCATATATAAGTCAACTAAAATTGTAATGGAACAATCTGGCTCGTCTCCTGATGTGTCGTGTGAATGCACACAGATTTACAATTAGATAAAGTAAATTTAAAACTCTCCAAAGTATATATAATCATGCTCTTTTGATACTTGGTTCATATATAAGTTAACTAAAGTTGTCATGGAACAATCTAGCTCGTGTCCTGATGTATCCTCTGAATGCACACAGATTTACCATTACCTAAAGTAAATTTAAAACTCTCCAAAGTATATATCATCATGTTCTTTTGATATTTGTTACATATATAAATTAACTAAAATTGTAATGCAACAATCTGGCTCGTGTCCTGATGTGTCATCTGAATGCACACCGATTTACCTGTGCATAAAGTAAATTTAATTCTCTAAAGTATATATCATCATGCTCTTTTGATACTTGGTACATATATAAGTTAACTAAAGTTGTGATGGAACAATCTGATATTTGTTATATGATATTTGTTACATATATAAGTCAACTAAAATTGTAATGGAACAATCTGGCTCGTGTCCAGATGTGTCCTCTGAATGCACACCGGTTTACCTGTGCAAAAAGTAAGTTTAAAACTCTCTAAAGTATATATCATCATGGTCGTTTGATACTTGGTACATATATAAGTTAACTGAAATATTGATGGAACAATCTGGCTCGGTTCCTGATGTTTCGTCTGAATGCACACAGATTTACCATTACATAAAGTAAATTTAAAACTCTCCAAAGTATATATCATCATGTTCTTTTGATATTTGTTACATATATAAATTAACTAAAATTGTAATGCAACAATCTGGCTCGTGTCCTGATGTGTCATCTGAATGCACACCGATTTACCTGTGCATAAAGTAAATTTAATTCTCTAAAGTATATATCATCATGCTCTTTTGATACTTGGTACATATATAAGTTAACTAAAGTTGTGATGGAACAATCTGGCTGGTGTCCTGATGTATCGTCTGAATGCACACAGATTGACCATTACATAAAGTGTATTTAAAACTCTCCAAAGTATATATCATCATGTTCTTTTGATATTTGTTATATTAGTTAACTAAAGTTGTAATGGAACGATCTGGCTCGTGTCCTGATGTGTCGTCTGAATAACACAGATTTACCATTACATAAAGTAAATTTAAAACTCTCCAAAGTATATATCATCATGTTCTTTTGATATTTGTTACATATATAAATTAACTAAAATTGTAATGCAACAATCTGGCTCGTGTCCTGATGTGTCATCTGAATGCACACCGATTTACCTGTGCATAAAGTAAATTTAATTCTCTAAAGTATATATCATCATGCTCTTTTGATACTTGGTACATATATAAGTTAACTAAAGTTGTGATGGAACAATCTGGCTGGTGTCCTGATGTATCGTCTAAATGCACACAGATTGACCATTACATAAAGTGTATTTAAAACTCTCCAAAGTATATATCATTATGTTCTTTTGATATTTGTTAATACATATATAAGTTAATTAAAATTGTGATGGAACAATCTGGCTCGTGTCTTGATGTGTCGTCTGAATGCACACAGATTTACCATTACATAAAGTAAATTTAAATCCCTCCAAAGTATATATATATATCATCATGTTCTTTTGATATTTGTTATATTAGTTAACTAAAGTTGTAATGGAACGATCTGGCTCGTGTCCTGATGTGTCGTCTGAATAACACAGATTTACCATTACATAAAGTAAATTTAAAACTCTCCAAAGTATACATCATGTTGTTTTGATCTTTGTTATATATATATATATATGTATATATATAAGTTACCTAAAATTGTGATGGAACAAACTGGCTTGTGTCCTGATGTGTCGTCTGAATGCACACAGATTTATAATTACACAAAGTAAATTTAAAACTCTCCAAAGTATATATATATATCATCATGTTCTTTTGATATTTGTTAGATAAGTTAACTAAAGTTGTAATGGAACAATCTGGCTCGTGTCCTGCTAGGTCGTCTGAATCACACAGATTTACCATTACATAAAGTAAATTTAAAACTCTCTAAAGTATATATCATCATGTTGTTTTGATATTTGTTATATATATATATATATATATATATATATATATATATATATATATATATATATATATATAACTAAAATTGTGATGGAACAATCTGGCTTGTGTCCTCATGTCTCTTCTGAATGCACACAGATTTATAATTACACAAAGTAAATTTAAAACTCTCCAAAGTATATATCATCATGTTCTTTTGATATTTGTTTCATATATAAGTCAACTAAAATTGTAATGGAACAATCTGGCTCGTCTCCTGATGTGTCGTGTGAATGCACACAGATTTACAATTAGATAAAGTAAATTTAAAACTCTCCAAAGTATATATAATCATGCTCTTTTGATACTTGGTTCATATATAAGTTAACTAAAGTTGTCATGGAACAATCTAGCTCGTGTCCTGATGTATCCTCTGAATGCACACAGATTTACCATTACCTAAAGTAAATTTAAAACTCTCCAAAGTATATATCATCATGTTCTTTTGATATTTGTTAATACATATATAAGTTAACTAAAGTTGTAATGGAACAATCTGGCTCGTCTCCTGATAGGTCGTCCGAATCACACAGATTTACCATTACATAAAGTAAATTTAAAACTCTCTAAAGTATATATCATCATGTTCTTTTGATATTTGTTACATATATAAATTAACTAAAATTGTAATGCAACAATCTGGCTCGTGTCCTGATGTGTCATCTGAATGCACACCGATTTACCTGTGCATAAAGTAAATTTAATTCTCTAAAGTATATATCATCATGCTCTTTTGATACTTGGTACATATATAAGTTAACTAAAGTTGTGATGGAACAATCTGATATTTGTTATATGATATTTGTTACATATATAAGTCAACTAAAATTGTAATGGAACAATCTGGCTCGTGTCCAGATGTGTCCTCTGAATGCACACCGGTTTACCTGTGCAAAAAGTAAGTTTAAAACTCTCTAAAGTATATATCATCATGGTTGTTTGATACTTGGTACATATATAAGTTAACTGAAATATTGATGGAACAATCTGGCTCGGTTCCTGATGTTTCGTCTGAATGCACACAGATTTACCATTACATAAAGTAAATTTAAAACTCTCCAAAGTATATATCATCATGTTCTTTTGATATTTGTTACATATATAAATTAACTAAAATTGTAATGCAACAATCTGGCTCGTGTCCTGATGTGTCATCTGAATGCACACCGATTTACCTGTGCATAAAGTAAATTTAATTCTCTAAAGTATATATCATCATGCCCTTTTGATACTTGGTACATATATAAGTTAACTAAAGTTGTGATGGAACAATCTGGCTGGTGTCCTGATGTATCGTCTGAATGCACACAGATTGACCATTACATAAAGTGTATTTAAAACTCTCCAAAGTATATATCATCATGTTCTTTTGATATTTGTTAATACATACGTAAGTTAATTAAAATTGTGATGGAACAATCTGGCTCGTGTCTTGATGTGTCCTCTGAATGCACACAGATTTACCATTACATAAAGTAAATTTAAATCCCTCCAAAGTATATATCATCATGTTCTTTTGATATTTGTTAATACATATATAAGTTAACTAAAGTTGTAATGGAACAATCTGGCTCGTCTCCTGATAGGTCGTCCGAATCACACAGATTTACCATTACATAAAGTAAATTTAAAACTCTCTAAAGTATATATCATCATGTTCTTTTGATATTTGTTACATATATAAATTAACTAAAATTGTAATGCAACAATCTGGCTCGTGTCCTGATGTGTCATCTGAATGCACACCGATTTACCTGTGCATAAAGTAAATTTAATTCTCTAAAGTATATATCATCATGCTCTTTTGATACTTGGTACATATATAAGTTAACTAAAGTTGTGATGGAACAATCTGATATTTTTTATATGATATTTGTTACATATATAAGTCAACTAAAATTGTAATGGAACAATCTGGCTCGTGTCCAGATGTGTCCTCTGAATGCACACCGGTTTACCTGTGCAAAAAGTAAGTTTAAAACTCTCTAAAGTATATATCATCATGGTCGTTTGATACTTGGTACATATATAAGTTAACTGAAATATTGATGGAACAATCTGGCTCGGTTCCTGATGTTTCGTCTGAATGCACACAGATTTACCATTACATAAAGTAAATTTAAAACTCTCCAAAGTATATATCATCATGTTCTTTTGATATTTGTTACATATATAAATTAACTAAAATTGTAATGCAACAATCTGGCTCGTGTCCTGATGTGTCATCTGAATGCACACCGATTTACCTGTGCATAAAGTAAATTTAATTCTCTAAAGTATATATCATCATGCTCTTTTGATACTTGGTACATATATAAGTTAACTAAAGTTGTGATGGAACAATCTGGCTGGTGTCCTGATGTATCGTCTAAATGCACACAGATTGACCATTACATAAAGTGTATTTAAAACTCTCCAAAGTATATATCATTATGTTCTTTTGATATTTGTTAATACATATATAAGTTAATTAAAATTGTGATGGAACAATCTGGCTCGTGTCTTGATGTGTCCTCTGAATGCACACAGATTTACCATTACATAAAGTAAATTTAAATCCCTCCAAAGTATATATATATATCATCATGTTCTTTTGATATTTGTTATATTAGTTAACTAAAGTTGTAATGGAACGATCTGGCTCGTGTCCTGATGTGTCGTCTGAATAACACAGATTTACCATTACATAAAGTAAATTTAAAACTCTCCAAACTATATATCATCATGTTCTTTTGATATTTGTTACATATATAAATTAACAAAAATTGTAATGCAACAATCTGGCTCGTGTCCTGATGTGTCATCTGAATGCACACCGATTTACCTGTGCATAAAGTAAGTTTAATTCTCTAAAGTATATATCATCATGCTCTTTTGATACTTGGTACATATATAAGTTAACTAAAGTTGTGATGGAACAATCTGGCTGGTGTCCTGATGTATCGTCTAAATGCACACAGATTGACCATTACATAAAGTGTATTTAAAACTCTCCAAAGTATATATCATTATGTTCTTTTGATATTTGTTAATACATATATAAGTTAATTAAAATTGTGATGGAACAATCTGGCTCGTGTCTTGATGTGTCCTCTGAATGCACACAGATTTACCATTACATAAAGTAAATTTAAATCCCTCCAAAGTTTATATATATATCATCATGTTCTTTTGATATTTGTTATATTAGTTAACTAAAGTTGTAATGGAACGATCTGGCTCGTGTCCTGATGTGTCGTCTGAATAACACAAATTTACCATTACATAAAGTAAATTTAAAACTCTCCAAAGTATACATCATGTTGTTTTGATCTTTGTTATATATATATATATATGTATATATATAAGTTACCTAAAATTGTGATGGAACAAACTGGCTTGTGTCCTGATGTGTCGTCTGAATGCACACAGATTTATAATTACACAAAGTAAATTTAAAACTCTCCAAAGTATATATATATATCATCATGTTCTTTTGATATTTGTTAGATAAGTTAACTAAAGTTGTAATGGAACAATCTGGCTCGTGTCCTGCTAGGTCGTCTGAATCACACAGATTTACCATTACATAAAGTAAATTTAAAACTCTCTAAAGTATATATCATCATGTTCTTTTGATATTTGTTATATATATATATATATATATATATATATATATATATATATATATATATATATATATATATATATATATATATATATATATATATAGTTAACTAAAATTGTGATGGAACAATCTGGCTTGTGTCCTCATGTCTCTTCTGAATGCACACAGATTTATAATTACACAAAGTAAATTTAAAACTCTCCAAAGTATATATCATCATGTTCTTTTGATATTTGTTTCATATATAAGTCAACTAAAATTGTAATGGAACAATCTGGCTCGTCTCCTGATGTGTCGTGTGAATGCACACAGATTTACAATTAGATAAAGTAAATTTAAAACTCTCCAAAGTATATATAATCATGCTCTTTTGATACTTGGTTCATGTATAAGTTAACTAAAGTTGTCATGGAACAATCTAGCTCGTGTCCTGATGTATCCTCTGAATGCACACAGATTTACCATTACCTAAAGTAAATTTAAAACTCTCCAAAGTATATATCATCATGTTCTTTTGATATTTGTTAATACATATATAAGTTAACTAAAGTTGTAATGGAACAATCTGGCTCGTCTCCTGATAGGTCGTCCGAATCACACAGATTTACCATTACATAAAGTAAATTTAAAACTCTCTAAAGTATATATCATCATGTTCTTTTGATATTTGTTACATATATAAATTAACTAAAATTGTAATGCAACAATCTGGCTCGTGTCCTGATGTGTCATCTGAATGCACACCGATTTACCTGTGCATAAAGTAAATTTAATTCTCTAAAGTATATATCATCATGCTCTTTTGATACTTGGTACATATATAAGTTAACTAAAGTTGTGATGGAACAATCTGATATTTGTTATATGATATTTGTTACATATATAAGTCAACTAAAATTGTAATGGAACAATCTGGCTCGTGTCCAGATGTGTCCTCTGAATGCACACCGGTTTACCTGTGCAAAAAGTAAGTTTAAAACTCTCTAAAGTATATATCATCATGGTCGTTTGATACTTGGTACATATATAAGTTAACTGAAATATTGATGGAACAATCTGGCTCGGTTCCTGATGTTTCGTCTGAATGCACACAGATTTACCATTACATAAAGTAAATTTAAAACTCTCCAAAGTATATATCATCATGTTCTTTTGATATTTGTTACATATATAAATTAACTAAAATTGTAATGCAACAATCTGGCTCGTGTCCTGATGTGTCATCTGAATGCACACCGATTTACCTGTGCATAAAGTAAATTTAATTCTCTAAAGTATATATCATCATGCTCTTTTGATACTTGGTACATATATAAGTTAACTAAAGTTGTGATGGAACAATCTGGCTGGTGTCCTGATGTATCGTCTGAATGCACACAGATTGACCATTACATAAAGTGTATTTAAAACTCTCCAAAGTATATATCATCATGTTCTTTTGATATTTGTTAATACATACATAAGTTAATTAAAATTGTGATGAAACAATCTGGCTCGTGTCTTGATGTGTCCTCTGAATGCACACAGATTTACCATTACATAAAGTAAATTTAAATCCCTCCAAAGTATATATCATCATGTTCTTTTGATATTTGTTAATACATATATAAGTTAACTAAAGTTGTAATGGAACAATCTGGCTCGTCTCCTGATAGGTCGTCCGAATCACACAGATTTACCATTACATAAAGTAAATTTAAAACTCTCTAAAGTATATATCATCATGTTCTTTTGATATTTGTTACATATATAAATTAACTAAAATTGTAATGCAACAATCTGGCTCGTGTCCTGATGTGTCATCTGAATGCACACCGATTTACCTGTGCATAAAGTAAATTTAATTCTCTAAAGTATATATCATCATGCTCTTTTGATACTTGGTACATATATAAGTTAACTAAAGTTGTGATGGAACAATCTGATATTTGTCATATGATATTTGTTACATATATAAGTCAACTAAAATTGTAATGGAACAATCTGGCTCGTGTCCAGATGTGTCCTCTGAATGCACACCGGTTTACCTGTGCAAAAAGTAAGTTTAAAACTCTCTAAAGTATATATCATCATGGTCGTTTGATACTTGGTACATATATAAGTTAACTGAAATATTGATGGAACAATCTGGCTCGGTTCCTGATGTTTCGTCTGAATGCACACAGATTTACCATTACATAAAGTAAATTTAAAACTCTCCAAAGTATATATCATCATGTTCTTTTGATATTTGTTACATATATAAATTAACTAAAATTGTAATGCAACAATCTGGCTCGTGTCCTGATGTGTCATCTGAATGCACACCGATTTACCTGTGCATAAAGTAAATTTAATTCTCTAAAGTATATATCATCATGCTCTTTTGATACTTGGTACATATATAAGTTAACTAAAGTTGTGATGGAACAATCTGGCTGGTGTCCTGATGTATCGTCTGAATGCACACAGATTGACCATTACATAAAGTGTATTTAAAACTCTCCAAAGTATATATCATCATGTTCTTTTGATATTTGTTAATACATACATAAGTTAATTAAAATTGTGATGGAACAATCTGGCTCGTGTCTTGATGTGTCCTCTGAATGCACACAGATTTACCATTACATAAAGTAAATTTAAATCCCTCCAAAGTATATATATATATCATCATGTTCTTTTGATATTTGTTATATTAGTTAACTAAAGTTGTAATGGAACGATCTGGCTCGTGTCCTGATGTGTCGTCTGAATAACACAGATTTACCATTACATAAAGTAAATTTAAAACTCTCCAAAGTATATATCATCATGTTCTTTTGATATTTGTTACATATATAAATTAACTAAAATTGTAATGCAACAATCTGGCTCGTGTCCTGATGTGTCATCTGAATGCACACCGATTTACCTGTGCATAAAGTAAATTTAATTCTCTAAAGTATATATCATCATGCTCTTTTGATACTTGGTACATATATAAGTTAACTAAAGTTGTGATGGAACAATCTGGCTGGTGTCCTGATGTATCGTCTAAATGCACACAGATTGACCATTACATAAAGTGTATTTAAAACTCTCCAAAGTATATATCATTATGTTCTTTTGATATTTGTTAATACATATATAAGTTAATTAAAATTGTGATGGAACAATCTGGCTCGTGTCTTGATGTGTCCTCTGAATGCACACAGATTTACCATTACATAAAGTAAATTTAAATCCCTCCAAAGTATATATATATATATCATCATGTTCTTTTGATATTTGTTATATTAGTTAACTAAAGTTGTAATGGAACGATCTGGCTCGTGTCCTGATGTGTCGTCTGAATAACACAGATTTACCATTACATAAAGTAAATTTAAAACTCTCCAAAGTATATATCATCATGTTCTTTTGATATTTGTTACATATATAAATTAACAAAAATTGTAATGCAACAATCTGGCTCGTGTCCTGATGTGTCATCTGAATGCACACCGATTTACCTGTGCATAAAGTAAATTTAATTCTCTAAAGTATATATCATCATGCTCTTTTGATACTTGGTACATATATAAGTTAACTAAAGTTGTGATGGAACAATCTGGCTGGTGTCCTGATGTATCGTCTAAATGCACACAGATTGACCATTACATAAAGTGTATTTAAAACTCTCCAAAGTATATATCATTATGTTCTTTTGATATTTGTTAATACATATATAAGTTAATTAAAATTGTGATGGAACAATCTGGCTCGTGTCTTGATGTGTCCTCTGAATGCACACAGATTTACCATTACATAAAGTAAATTTAAATCCCTCCAAAGTATATATATATATCATCATGTTCTTTTGATATTTGTTATATTAGTTAACTAAAGTTGTAATGGAACGATCTGGCTCGTGTCCTGATGTGTCGTCTGAATAACACAGATTTACCATTACATAAAGTAAATTTAAAACTCTCCAAAGTATACATCATGTTGTTTTGATCTTTGTTATATATATATATATATGTATATATATAAGTTACCTAAAATTGTGATGGAACAAACTGGCTTGTGTCCTGATGTGTCGTCTGAATGCACACAGATTTATAATTACACAAAGTAAATTTAAAACTCTCCAAAGTATATATCATCATGTTCTTTTGATATTTGTTACATATATAAGTCAACTAAAATTGTAATGGAACAATCTGGCTCGTCTCCTGATGTGTCGTGTGAATGCACACAGATTTACAGTTAGATAAAGTAAATTTAAAACTCTCCAAAGTATATATAATCATGCTCTTTTGATACTTGGTACATATATAAGTTAACTAAAGTTGTCATGGAACAATCTAGCTCGTGTCCTGATGTATCCTCTGAATGCACACAGATTTACCATTACCTAAAGTAAATTTAAAACTCTCCAAAGTATATATCATCATGTTCTTTTGATATTTGTTAATACATATATAAGTTAACTAAAGTTGTAATGGAACAATCTGGCTCGTCTCCTGATAGGTCGTCCGAATCACACAGATTTACCATTACATAAAGTAAATTTAAAACTCTCTAAAGTATATATCATCATGTTCTTTTGATATTTGTTACATATATAAATTAACTAAAATTGTAATGCAACAATCTGGCTCGTGTCCTGATGTGTCATCTGAATGCACACCGATTTACCTGTGCATAAAGTAAATTTAATTCTCTAAAGTATATATCATCATGCTCTTTTGATACTTGGTACAAATATAACTTAACTAAAGTTGTGATGGAACAATCTGGCTGGTGTCCTGATGTATCGTCTGAATGCACACAGATTGACCATTGCATAAAGTGTATTTAAAACTCTCCAAAGTATATATCATCATGTTCTTTTGATATTTGTTAATACATATATAAGTTAATTAAAATTGTGATGGAGCAATCTGGCTCGTGTCTTGATGTGTCCTCTGAATGCACACAGATTTACCATTACATAAAGTAAATTTAAATCCCTCCAAAGTATATATATATATCATCATGTTCTTTTGATATTTGTTATATTAGTTAACTAAAGTTGTAATGGAACGATCTGGCTCGTGTCCTGATGTGTCGTCTGAATCACACAGATTTATTATTACATAAAGTAAATTTAAAACTCTCCAAAGTATACATCATCATGTTGTTTTGATCTTTGTTATATATATATATATATATATATATATATATATATGTATATATATAAGTTACCTAAAATTGTGATGGAACAATCTGGCTTGTGTCCTGATGTGTCGTCTGAATGCACACAGATTTACAATTACATAAAGTAATTTTAAAACTCTCCAAAGTATATATCATCATGTTCTTTTGATATTTGTTACATATATAAGTCAACTAAAATTGTAATGGAACAATCTGGCTCGTGTCCTGATAGGTCGTCTGAATCACACAGATTACCATTACATAAAGTAAATTTAAAACTCTCTAAAGTATATATCATCATGTTCTTTTGATATTTGTTATATATATATATATATATAAGTTAACTAAAACTGTGATGGAACAATCTGGCTTGTGTCCTGATGTGTCGTCTCAATGCACACAGATTTACCATTACATAAAGTAAATTTAAAACTCTCTAAAGTATATATCATCATGTTCTTTTGATATTTGTTATATATATATAAGTTAACTAAAGTTGTGATGGAACAATCTCGCTCATGTCCTGGTGTGTCGTCTGAATGCACACAGATTTACCATTACATAAAGTAAATTTAAAACTCTCCAAAGTTTATATCTTCATGTTCTTTTGATATTTGTTACATACATAAGTTAACTGAAATTGTAATGGAACAATCAGGCTCGTGTCCTGATGTGTCGTCTGAATGCACACCGATTTACCCGTGCATAAAGTAAACTTAATTCTCTAAAGTATATATCATCATGCTCTTTTGATACTTGGTACATATATAAGTTAACTAAAGTTGTGCTGGAACAATCTGGCTCGTGTCCTGATGTATTGTCTGAATGAACACAGATTTACCATTACATAAAGTATGTTTAAAACTCTCCAAAGTATATATATATATCATCATGTTCTTTTATATTTGTTAATACATATATAAGTTAATTAAAATTGTGATGGAACAATCTGGCTCATGTCTTGATGTGTCATCCGAATGCACACACATTTACCATTACATAAAGTAAATTTAAAACTCTCCAAAGTATATATATATATCATCATGTTCTTTTTATATTTGTTATATAAGTTAACTAAAGTTGTAATGGAACAATCTGGCTCGTGTCCTGATGGGTCGTCTGAATCACACAGATTTACCATTACATAAAGTAAATTTAAAACTCTCCAAAGTATATATCATCATGTTCTTTTGATATTTGTTACATATATAAATTAACTAAAATTGTAATGCAACAATCTGGCTCGTGTCCTGATGTGTCATCTGAATGCACACCGATTTACCTGTGCATAAAGTAAATTTAATTCTCTAAAGTATATATCATCATGCTCTTTTGATACTTGGTACATATATAAGTTAACTAAAGTTGTGATGGAACAATCTCGCTGGTGTCCTGATGTATCGTCTGAATGCACACAGATTGACCATTACATAAAGTGTATTTAAAACTCTCCAAAGTATATATCATCATGTTCTTTTGATATTTGTTAATACATATATAAGTTAATTAAAATTGTGATGGAACAATCTGGCTCGTGTCTTGATGTGTCCTCTGAATGCACACAGATTTACCATTACATAAAGTAAATTTAAATCCCTCCAAAGTATATATCATCATGTTCTTTTGATATTTGTTAATACATATATAAGTTAACTAAAGTTGTAATGGAACAATCTGGCTCGTCTCCTGATAGGTCGTCCGAATCACACAGATTTACCATTACATAAAGTAAATTTAAAACTCTCTAAAGTATATATCATCATGTTCTTTTGATATTTGTTACATATATAAATTAACTAAAATTGTAATGCAACAATCTGGCTCGTGTCCTGATGTGTCATCTGAATGCACACCGATTTACCTGTGCATAAAGTAAATTTAATTCTCTAAAGTATATATCATCATGCTCTTTTGATACTTGGTACATATATAAGTTAACTAAAGTTGTGATGGAACAATCTGATATTTGTCATATGATATTTGTTACATATATAAGTCAACTAAAATTGTAATGGAACAATCTGGCTCCTGTCCAGATGTGTCCTCTGAATGCACACCGGTTTACCTGTGCAAAAAGTAAGTTTAAAACTCTCTAAAGTATATATCATCATGGTCGTTTGATACTTGGTACATATATAAGTTAACTGAAATATTGATGGAACAATCTGGCTCGGTTCCTGATGTTTCGTCTGAATGCACACAGATTTACCATTACATAAAGTAAATTTAAAACTCTCCAAAGTATATATCATCATGTTCTTTTGATATTTGTTACATATATAAATTAACTAAAATTGTAATGCAACAATCTGGCTCGTGTCCTGATGTGTCATCTGAATGCACACCGATTTACCTGTGCATAAAGTAAATTTAATTCTCTAAAGTATATATCATCATGCTCTTTTGATACTTGGTACATATATAAGTTAACTAAAGTTGTGATGGAACAATCTGGCTGGTGTCCTGATGTATCGTCTGAATGCACACAGATTGACCATTACATAAAGTGTATTTAAAACTCTCCAAAGTATATATCATCATGTTCTTTTGATATTTGTTAATACATACATAAGTTAATTAAAATTGTGATGGAACAATCTGGCTCGTGTCTTGATGTGTCCTCTGAATGCACACAGATTTACCATTACATAAAGTAAATTTAAATCCCTCCAAAGTATATATATATATCATCATGTTCTTTTGATATTTGTTATATTAGTTAACTAAAGTTGTAATGGAACGATCTGGCTCGTGTCCTGATGTGTCGTCTGAATAACACAGATTTACCATTACATAAAGTAAATTTAAAACTCTCCAAAGTATATATCATCATGTTCTTTTGATATTTGTTACATATATAAATTAACTAAAATTGTAATGCAACAATCTGGCTCGTGTCCTGATGTGTCATCTGAATGCACACCGATTTACCTGTGCATAAAGTAAATTTAATTCTCTAAAGTATATATCATCATGCTCTTTTGATACTTGGTACATATATAAGTTAACTAAAGTTGTGATGGAACAATCTGGCTGGTGTCCTGATGTATCGTCTAAATGCACACAGATTGACCATTACATAAAGTGTATTTAAAACTCTCCAAAGTATATATCATTATGTTCTTTTGATATTTGTTAATACATATATAAGTTAATTAAAATTGTGATGGAACAATCTGGCTCGTGTCTTGATGTGTCCTCTGAATGCACACAGATTTACCATTACATAAAGTAAATTTAAATCCCTCCAAAGTATACATCATCATGTTGTTTTGACCTTTGTTATATATTTATATATATATATATATGTATATATATAAGTTACCTAAAATTGTGATGGAACAATCTGGCTTGTGTCCTGATGTGTCGTCTGAATGCACACAGATTTACAATTACATAAAGTAAATTTAAAACTCTCCAAAGTATATATCATCATGTTCTTTTGATATTTGTTACATATATAAGTCAACTAAAATTGTAATGGAACAATCTGGCTCGTGTCCTGATAGGTCGTCTGAATCACACAGATTTACCATTACATAAAGTAAATTTAAAACTCTCTAAAGTATATATCATCATGTTCTTTTGATATTTGTTATATATATATATATATATAAGTTAACTAAAACTGTGATGGAACAATCTGGCTTGTGTCCTGATGTGTCGTCTCAATGCACACAGATTTACCATTACATAAAGTAAATTTAAAACTCTCTAAAGTATATATCATCATGTTCTTTTGATATTTGTTATATATATATAAGTTAACTAAAGTTGTGATGGAACAATCTCGCTCATGTCCTGGTGTGTCGTCTGAATGCACACAGATTTACCATTACATAAAGTAAATTTAAAACTCTCCAAAGTATATATCATCATGTTCTTTTGATATTTGTTGCATGTATAAGTTAACTAAAGTTGTAATGGAACAATCCCGCTCGTGTCCAGATGTGTGGTCTGAATGCACACACATTTACCGTTACATAAAGTAAATTTAAAACTCTCCAAAGTTTATATCTTCATGTTCTTTTGATATTTGTTACATACATAAGTTAACTGAAATTGTAATGGAACAATCAGGCTCGTGTCCTGATGTGTCGTCTGAATGCACACCGATTTACCCGTGCATAAAGTAAACTTAATTCTCTAAAGTATATATCATCATGCTCTTTTGATACTTGGTACATATATAAGTTAACTAAAGTTGTGCTGGAACAATCTGGCTCGTGTCCTGATGTATTGTCTGAATGAACACAGATTTAGCATTACATAAAGTATGTTTAAAACTCTCCAAAGTATATATATATATCATCATGTTCTTTTATATTTGTTAATACATATATAAGTTAATTAAAATTGTGATGGAACAATCTGGCTCGTGTCTTGATGTGTCATCCGAATGCACACACATTTACCATTACATAAAGTAAATTTAAAACTCTCCAAAGTATATATATATATCATCATGTTCTTTTTATATTTGTTATATAAGTTAACTAAAGTTGTAATGGAACAATCTGGCTCGTGTCCTGATGGGTCGTCTGAATCACACAGATTTACCATTACATAAAGTAAATTTAAAACTCTCTAAAGTATATATCATCATGTTCTGTTGATATTTGTTATATATATATATATATATATATATATAAGTTAACTAAAATTGTGATGGAACAATCTGGCTTGTGTCCTGATGTGTCGTCTCAATGCACACAGATTTACCATTACATAAAGTAAATTTAAAACTCTCCAAAGTATATATCATCATCTTTTGATATTTGTTACATATATAAATTAACTAAAATTGTAATGGAACAATCTGGCTCGTGTCCTGATGTGTCGTCTGAATGCACACCGATTTACCTGTGCATAAAGTAAATTTAATTCTCTAAAGTATATATCGTCATGCTCTTTTGATACTTGGTACATATATAAGTTAACTAAAGTTGTGATGGAACAATCTGATATTTGTTATATGATATTTGTTACATATATAAGTCAACTAAAATTGTAATGGAACAATCTGGCTCGTGTCCAGATGTGTCCTCTGAATGCACACCGGTTTACCTGTGCAAAAAGTAAGTTTAAAACTCTCTAAAGTATATATCATCATGGTCGTTTGATACTTGGTACATATATAAGTTAACTGAAATATTGATGGAACAATCTGGCTCGGTTCCTGATGTTTCGTCTGAATGCACACAGATTTACCATTACATAAAGTAAATTTAAAACTCTCTAAAGTATATATCATCATGTTCTTTTGATATTTGTTACATATATAAATTAACTAAAATTGTAATGCAACAATCTGGCTCGTGTCCTGATGTGTCATCTGAATGCACACCGATTTACCTGTGCATAAAGTAAATTTAATTCTCTAAAGTATATATCATCATGCTCTTTTGATACTTGGTACATATATAAGTTAACTAAAGTTGTGATGGAACAATCTGGCTGGTGTCCTGATGTATCGTCTGAATGCACACAGATTGACCATTACATAAAGTGTATTTAAAACTCTCCAAAGTATATATCATCATGTTCTTTTGATATTTGTTAATACATACATAAGTTAATTAAAATTGTGATGGAACAATCTGGCTCGTGTCTTGATGTGTCCTCTGAATGCACACAGATTTACCATTACATAAAGTAAATTTAAATCCCTCCAAAGTATATATATATATCATCATGTTCTTTTGATATTTGTTATATTAGTTAACTAAAGTTGTAATGGAACGATCTGGCTCGTGTCCTGATGTGTCGTCTGAATAACACAGATTTACCATTACATAAAGTAAATTTAAAACTCTCCAAAGTATATATCATCATGTTCTTTTGATATTTGTTACATATATAAATTAACTAAAATTGTAATGCAACAATCTGGCTCGTGTCCTGATGTGTCATCTGAATGCACACCGATTTACCTGTGCATAAAGTAAATTTAATTCTCTAAAGTATATATCATCATGCTCTTTTGATACTTGGTACATATATAAGTTAACTAAAGTTGTGATGGAACAATCTGGCTGGTGTCCTGATGTATCGTCTAAATGCACACAGATTGACCATTACATAAAGTGTATTTAAAACTCTCCAAAGTATATATCATTATGTTCTTTTGATATTTGTTAATACATATATAAGTTAATTAAAATTGTGATGGAACAATCTGGCTCGTGTCTTGATGTGTCCTCTGAATGCACACAGATTTACCATTACATAAAGTAAATTTAAATCCCTCCAAAGTATATATATATATCATCATGTTCTTTTGATATTTGTTACATATATAAATTAACTAAAATTGTAATGCAACAATCTGGCTCGTGTCCTGATGTGTCATCTGAATGCACACCGATTTACCTGTGCATAAAGTAAATTTAATTCTCTAAAGTATATATCATCATGCTCTTTTGATACTTGGTACATATATAAGTTAACTAAAGTTGTGATGGAACAATCTGGCTGGTGTCCTGATGTATCGTCTAAATGCACACAGATTGACCATTACATAAAGTGTATTTAAAACTCTCCAAAGTATATATCATTATGTTCTTTTGATATTTGTTAATACATATATAAGTTAATTAAAATTGTGATGGAACAATCTGGCTCGTGTCTTGATGTGTCCTCTGAATGCACACAGATTTACCATTACATAAAGTAAATTTAAATCCCTCCAAAGTATATATATATATCATCATGTTCTTTTGATATTTGTTACATATATAAATTAACTAAAATTGTAATGCAACAATCTGGCTCGTGTCCTGATGTGTCATCTGAATGCACACCGATTTACCTGTGCATAAAGTAAATTTAATTCTCTAAAGTATATATCATCATGCTCTTTTGATACTTGGTACATATATAAGTTAACTAAAGTTGTGATGGAACAATCTGGCTGGTGTCCTGATGTATCGTCTGAATGCACACAGATTGACCATTACATAAAGTGTATTTAAAACTCTCCAAAGTATATATCATCATGTTCTTTTGATATTTGTTATATTAGTTAACTAAAGTTGTAATGGAACGATCTGGCTCGTGTCCTGATGTGTCGTCTGAATAACACAGATTTATCATTACATAAAGTAAATTTAAAACTCTCCAAAGTATATATCATCATGTTCTTTTGATATTTGTTACATATATAAATTAACTAAAATTGTAATGCAACAATCTGGCTCGTGTCCTGATGTGTCATCTGAATGCACACCGATTTACCTGTGCATAAAGTAAATTTAATTCTCTAAAGTATATATCATCATGCTCTTTTGATACTTGGTACATATATAAGTTAACTAAAGTTGTGATGGAACAATCTGGCTGGTGTCCTGATGTATCGTCTAAATGCACACAGATTGACCATTACATAAAGTGTATTTAAAACTCTCCAAAGTATATATCATTATGTTCTTTTGATATTTGTTAATACATATATAAGTTAATTAAAATTGTGATGGAACAATCTGGCTCGTGTCTTGATGTGTCCTCTGAATGCACACAGATTTACCATTACATAAAGTAAATTTAAATCCCTCCAAAGTATATATATATATCATCATGTTCTTTTGATATTTGTTATATTAGTTAACTAAAGTTGTAATGGAACGATCTGGCTCGTGTCCTGATGTGTCGTCTGAATAACACAGATTTACCATTACATAAAGTAAATTTAAAACTCTCCAAAGTATACATCATGTTGTTTTGATCTTTGTTATATATATATATATATGTATATATATAAGTTACCTAAAATTGTGATGGAACAAACTGGCTTGTGTCCTGATGTGTCGTCTGAATGCACACAGATTTATAATTACACAAAGTAAATTTAAAACTCTCCAAAGTATATATATATATCATCATGTTCTTTTGATATTTGTTAGATAAGTTAACTAAAGTTGTAATGGAACAATCTGGCTCGTGTCCTGCTAGGTCGTCTGAATCACACAGATTTACCATTACATAAAGTAAATTTAAAACTCTCTAAAGTATATATCATCATGTTCTTTTGATATTTGTTATATATATATATATATATATATATATATATATATATATATATATATATTAACTAAAATTGTGATGGAACAATCTGGCTTGTGTCCTCATGTCTCTTCTGAATGCACACAGATTTATAATTACACAAAGTAAATTTAAAACTCTCCAAAGTATATATCATCATGTTCTTTTGATATTTGTTTCATATATAAGTCAACTAAAATTGTAATGGAACAATCTGGCTCGTCTCCTGATGTGTCGTGTGAATGCACACAGATTTACAATTAGATAAAGTAAATTTAAAACTCTCCAAAGTATATATAATCATGCTCTTTTGATACTTGGTTCATATATAAGTTAACTAAAGTTGTCATGGAACAATCTAGCTCGTGTCCTGATGTATCCTCTGAATGCACACAGATTTACCATTACCTAAAGTAAATTTAAAACTCTCCAAAGTATATATCATCATGTTCTTTTGATATTTGTTACATATACAAATTAACAAAAATTGTAATGCAACAATCTGGCTCGTGTCCTGATGTGTCATCTGAATGCACACCGATTTACCTGTGCATAAAGTAAATTTAATTCTCTAAAGTATATATCATCATGCTCTTTTGATACTTGGTACATATATAAGTTAACTAAAGTTGTGATGGAACAATCTGGCTGGTGTCCTGATGTATCGTCTAAATGCACACAGATTGACCATTACATAAAGTGTATTTAAAACTCTCCAAAGTATATATCATTATGTTCTTTTGATATTTGTTAATACATATATAAGTTAATTAAAATTGTGATGGAACAATCTGGCTCGTGTCTTGATGTGTCCTCTGAATGCACACAGATTTACCATTACATAAAGTAAATTTAAATCCCTCCAAAGTATATATATATATCATCATGTTCTTTTGATATTTGTTATATTAGTTAACTAAAGTTGTAATGGAACGATCTGGCTCGTGTCCTGATGTGTCGTCTGAATAACACAGATTTACCATTACATAAAGTAAATTTAAAACTCTCCAAAGTATACATCATGTTGTTTTGATCTTTGTTATATATATATATATATGTATATATATAAGTTACCTAAAATTGTGATGGAACAAACTGGCTTGTGTCCTGATGTGTCGTCTGAATGCACACAGATTTATAATTACACAAAGTAAATTTAAAACTCTCCAAAGTATATATATATATCATCATGTTCTTTTGATATTTGTTAGATAAGTTAACTAAAGTTGTAATGGAACAATCTGGCTCGTGTCCTGCTAGGTCGTCTGAATCACACAGATTTACCATTACATAAAGTAAATTTAAAACTCTCTAAAGTATATATCATCATGTTCTTTTGATATTTGTTATATATATATATATATATATATATATATATATATATATATATATATATATATATATATATATTAACTAAAATTGTGATGGAACAATCTGGCTTGTGTCCTCATGTCTCTTCTGAATGCACACAGATTTATAATTACACAAAGTAAATTTAAAACTCTCCAAAGTATATATCATCATGTTCTTTTGATATTTGTTTCATATATAAGTCAACTAAAATTGTAATGGAACAATCTGGCTCGTCTCCTGATGTGTCGTGTGAATGCACACAGATTTACAATTAGATAAAGTAAATTTAAAACTCTCCAAAGTATATATAATCATGCTCTTTTGATACTTGGTTCATATATAAGTTAACTAAAGTTGTCATGGAACAATCTAGCTCGTGTCCTGATGTATCCTCTGAATGCACACAGATTTACCATTACCTAAAGTAAATTTAAAACTCTCCAAAGTATATATCATCATGTTCTTTTGATATTTGTTAATACATATATAAGTTAACTAAAGTTGTAATGGAACAATCTGGCTCGTTTCCTGATAGGTCGTCCGAATCACACAGATTTACCATTACATAAAGTAAATTTAAAACTCTCTAAAGTATATATCATCATGTTCTTTTGATATTTGTTACATATATAAATTAACTAAAATTGTAATGCAACAATCTGGCTCGTGTCCTGATGTGTCATCTGAATGCACACCGATTTACCTGTGCATAAAGTAAATTTAATTCTCTAAAGTATATATCATCATGCTCTTTTGATACTTGGTACATATATAAGTTAACTAAAGTTGTGATGGAACAATCTGATATTTGTTATATGATATTTGTTACATATATAAGTCAACTAAAATTGTAATGGAACAATCTGGCTCGTGTCCAGATGTGTCCTCTGAATGCACACCGGTTTACCTGTGCAAAAAGTAAGTTTAAAACTCTCTAAAGTATATATCATCATGGTTGTTTGATACTTGGTACATATATAAGTTAACTGAAATATTGATGGAACAATCTGGCTCGGTTCCTGATGTTTCGTCTGAATGCACACAGATTTACCATTACATAAAGTAAATTTAAAACTCTCCAAAGTATATATCATCATGTTCTTTTGATATTTGTTACATATATAAATTAACTAAAATTGTAATGCAACAATCTGGCTCGTGTCCTGATGTGTCATCTGAATGCACACCGATTTACCTGTGCATAAAGTAAATTTAATTCTCTAAAGTATATATCATCATGCTCTTTTGATACTTGGTACATATATAAGTTAACTAAAGTTGTGATGGAACAATCTGGCTGGTGTCCTGATGTATCGTCTGAATGCACACAGATTGACCATTACATAAAGTGTATTTAAAACTCTCCAAAGTATATATCATCATGTTCTTTTGATATTTGTTAATACATACGTAAGTTAATTAAAATTGTGATGGAACAATCTGGCTCGTGTCTTGATGTGTCCTCTGAATGCACACAGATTTACCATTACATAAAGTAAATTTAAATCCCTCCAAAGTATATATCATCATGTTCTTTTGATATTTGTTAATACATATATAAGTTAACTAAAGTTGTAATGGAACAATCTGGCTCGTCTCCTGATAGGTCGTCCGAATCACACAGATTTACCATTACATAAAGTAAATTTAAAACTCTCTAAAGTATATATCATCATGTTCTTTTGATATTTGTTACATATATAAATTAACTAAAATTGTAATGCAACAATCTGGCTCGTGTCCTGATGTGTCATCTGAATGCACACCGATTTACCTGTGCATAAAGTAAATTTAATTCTCTAAAGTATATATCATCATGCTCTTTTGATACTTGGTACATATATAAGTTAACTAAAGTTGTGATGGAACAATCTGATATTTTTTATATGATATTTGTTACATATATAAGTCAACTAAAATTGTAATGGAACAATCTGGCTCGTGTCCAGATGTGTCCTCTGAATGCACACCGGTTTACCTGTGCAAAAAGTAAGTTTAAAACTCTCTAAAGTATATATCATCATGGTCGTTTGATACTTGGTACATATATAAGTTAACTGAAATATTGATGGAACAATCTGGCTCGGTTCCTGATGTTTCGTCTGAATGCACACAGATTTACCATTACATAAAGTAAATTTAAAACTCTCCAAAGTATATATCATCATGTTCTTTTGATATTTGTTACATATATAAATTAACTAAAATTGTAATGCAACAATCTGGCTCGTGTCCTGATGTGTCATCTGAATGCACACCGATTTACCTGTGCATAAAGTAAATTTAATTCTCTAAAGTATATATCATCATGCTCTTTTGATACTTGGTACATATATAAGTTAACTAAAGTTGTGATGGAACAATCTGGCTGGTGTCCTGATGTATCGTCTAAATGCACACAGATTGACCATTACATAAAGTGTATTTAAAACTCTCCAAAGTATATATCATTATGTTCTTTTGATATTTGTTAATACATATATAAGTTAATTAAAATTGTGATGGAACAATCTGGCTCGTGTCTTGATGTGTCCTCTGAATGCACACAGATTTACCATTACATAAAGTAAATTTAAATCCCTCCAAAGTATATATATATATCATCATGTTCTTTTGATATTTGTTATATTAGTTAACTAAAGTTGTAATGGAACGATCTGGCTCGTGTCCTGATGTGTCGTCTGAATAACACAGATTTACCATTACATAAAGTAAATTTAAAACTCTCCAAAGTATATATCATCATGTTCTTTTGATATTTGTTACATATATAAATTAACTAAAATTGTAATGCAACAATCTGGCTCGTGTCCTGATGTGTCATCTGAATGCACACCGATTTACCTGTGCATAAAGTAAATTTAATTCTCTAAAGTATATATCATCATGCTCTTTTGATACTTGGTACATATATAAGTTAACTAAAGTTGTGATGGAACAATCTGGCTGGTGTCCTGATGTATCGTCTAAATGCACACAGATTGACCATTACATAAAGTGTATTTAAAACTCTCCAAAGTATATATCATTATGTTCTTTTGATATTTGTTAATACATATATAAGTTAATTAAAATTGTGATGGAACAATCTGGCTCGTGTCTTGATGTGTCCTCTGAATGCACACAGATTTACCATTACATAAAGTAAATTTAAATCCCTCCAAAGTATATATATATATCATCATGTTCTTTTGATATTTGTTATATTAGTTAACTAAAGTTGTAATGGAACGATCTGGCTCGTGTCCTGATGTGTCGTCTGAATAACACAGATTTACCATTACATAAAGTAAATTTAAAACTCTCCAAAGTATACATCATGTTGTTTTGATCTTTGTTATATATATATATATATGTATATATATAAGTTACCTAAAATTGTGATGGAACAAACTGGCTTGTGTCCTGATGTGTCGTCTGAATGCACACAGATTTATAATTACACAAAGTAAATTTAAAACTCTCCAAAGTATATATATATATCATCATGTTCTTTTGATATTTGTTAGATAAGTTAACTAAAGTTGTAATGGAACAATCTGGCTCGTGTCCTGCTAGGTCGTCTGAATCACACAGATTTACCATTACATAAAGTAAATTTAAAACTCTCTAAAGTATATATCATCATGTTCTTTTGATATTTGTTATATATATATATATATATATATATATATATATATATATATATATATATATATATATATATATATTAACTAAAATTGTGATGGAACAATCTGGCTTGTGTCCTCATGTCTCTTCTGAATGCACACAGATTTATAATTACACAAAGTAAATTTAAAACTCTCCAAAGTATATATCATCATGTTCTTTTGATATTTGTTTCATATATAAGTCAACTAAAATTGTAATGGAACAATCTGGCTCGTCTCCTGATGTGTCGTGTGAATGCACACAGATTTACAATTAGATAAAGTAAATTTAAAACTCTCCAAAGTATATATAATCATGCTCTTTTGATACTTGGTTCATATATAAGTTAACTAAAGTTGTCATGGAACAATCTAGCTCGTGTCCTGATGTATCCTCTGAATGCACACAGATTTACCATTACCTAAAGTAAATTTAAAACTCTCCAAAGTATATATCATCATGTTCTTTTGATATTTGTTACATATATAAATTAACAAAAATTGTAATGCAACAATCTGGCTCGTGTCCTGATGTGTCATCTGAATGCACACCGATTTACCTGTGCATAAAGTAAATTTAATTCTCTAAAGTATATATCATCATGCTCTTTTGATACTTGGTACATATATAAGTTAACTAAAGTTGTGATGGAACAATCTGGCTGGTGTCCTGATGTATCGTCTAAATGCACACAGATTGACCATTACATAAAGTGTATTTAAAACTCTCCAAAGTATATATCATTATGTTCTTTTGATATTTGTTAATACATATATAAGTTAATTAAAATTGTGATGGAACAATCTGGCTCGTGTCTTGATGTGTCCTCTGAATGCACACAGATTTACCATTACATAAAGTAAATTTAAATCCCTCCAAAGTATATATATATATCATCATGTTCTTTTGATATTTGTTATATTAGTTAACTAAAGTTGTAATGGAACGATCTGGCTCGTGTCCTGATGTGTCGTCTGAATAACACAGATTTACCATTACATAAAGTAAATTTAAAACTCTCCAAAGTATACATCATGTTGTTTTGATCTTTGTTATATATATATATATATGTATATATATAAGTTACCTAAAATTGTGATGGAACAAACTGGCTTGTGTCCTGATGTGTCGTCTGAATGCACACAGATTTATAATTACACAAAGTAAATTTAAAACTCTCCAAAGTATATATATATATCATCATGTTCTTTTGATATTTGTTAGATAAGTTAACTAAAGTTGTAATGGAACAATCTGGCTCGTGTCCTGCTAGGTCGTCTGAATCACACAGATTTACCATTACATAAAGTAAATTTAAAACTCTCTAAAGTATATATCATCATGTTCTTTTGATATTTGTTATATATATATATATATATATATATATATATATATATATATATATATATATATATATATATATATATATATATATATATATATTAACTAAAATTGTGATGGAACAATCTGGCTTGTGTCCTCATGTCTCTTCTGAATGCACACAGATTTATAATTACACAAAGTAAATTTAAAACTCTCCAAAGTATATATCATCATGTTCTTTTGATATTTGTTTCATATATAAGTCAACTAAAATTGTAATGGAACAATCTGGCTCGTCTCCTGATGTGTCGTGTGAATGCACACAGATTTACAATTAGATAAAGTAAATTTAAAACTCTCCAAAGTATATATAATCATGCTCTTTTGATACTTGGTTCATATATAAGTTAACTAAAGTTGTCATGGAACAATCTAGCTCGTGTCCTGATGTATCCTCTGAATGCACACAGATTTACCATTACCTAAAGTAAATTTAAAACTCTCCAAAGTATATATCATCATGTTCTTTTGATATTTGTTAATACATATATAAGTTAACTAAAGTTGTAATGGAACAATCTGGCTCGTCTCCTGATAGGTCGTCCGAATCACACAGATTTACCATTACATAAAGTAAATTTAAAACTCTCTAAAGTATATATCATCATGTTCTTTTGATATTTGTTACATATATAAATTAACTAAAATTGTAATGCAACAATCTGGCTCGTGTCCTGATGTGTCATCTGAATGCACACCGATTTACCTGTGCATAAAGTAAATTTAATTCTCTAAAGTATATATCATCATGCTCTTTTGATACTTGGTACATATATAAGTTAACTAAAGTTGTGATGGAACAATCTGATATTTGTTATATGATATTTGTTACATATATAAGTCAACTAAAATTGTAATGGAACAATCTGGCTCGTGTCCAGATGTGTCCTCTGAATGCACACCGGTTTACCTGTGCAAAAAGTAAGTTTAAAACTCTCTAAAGTATATATCATCATGGTTGTTTGATACTTGGTACATATATAAGTTAACTGAAATATTGATGGAACAATCTGGCTCGGTTCCTGATGTTTCGTCTGAATGCACACAGATTTACCATTACATAAAGTAAATTTAAAACTCTCCAAAGTATATATCATCATGTTCTTTTGATATTTGTTACATATATAAATTAACTAAAATTGTAATGCAACAATCTGGCTCGTGTCCTGATGTGTCATCTGAATGCACACCGATTTACCTGTGCATAAAGTAAATTTAATTCTCTAAAGTATATATCATCATGCTCTTTTGATACTTGGTACATATATAAGTTAACTAAAGTTGTGATGGAACAATCTGGCTGGTGTCCTGATGTATCGTCTGAATGCACACAGATTGACCATTACATAAAGTGTATTTAAAACTCTCCAAAGTATATATCATCATGTTCTTTTGATATTTGTTAATACATACGTAAGTTAATTAAAATTGTGATGGAACAATCTGGCTCGTGTCTTGATGTGTCCTCTGAATGCACACAGATTTACCATTACATAAAGTAAATTTAAATCCCTCCAAAGTATATATCATCATGTTCTTTTGATATTTGTTAATACATATATAAATTAACTAAAGTTGTAATGGAACAATCTGGCTCGTCTCCTGATAGGTCGTCCGAATCACACAGATTTACCATTACATAAAGTAAATTTAAAACTCTCTAAAGTATATATCATCATGTTCTTTTGATATTTGTTACATATATAAATTAACTAAAATTGTAATGCAACAATCTGGCTCGTGTCCTGATGTGTCATCTGAATGCACACCGATTTACCTGTGCATAAAGTAAATTTAATTCTCTAAAGTATATATCATCATGCTCTTTTGATACTTGGTACATATATAAGTTAACTAAAGTTGTGATGGAACAATCTGATATTTTTTATATGATATTTGTTACATATATAAGTCAACTAAAATTGTAATGGAACAATCTGGCTCGTGTCCAGATGTGTCCTCTGAATGCACACCGGTTTACCTGTGCAAAAAGTAAGTTTAAAACTCTCTAAAGTATATATCATCATGGTCGTTTGATACTTGGTACATATATAAGTTAACTGAAATATTGATGGAACAATCTGGCTCGGTTCCTGATGTTTCGTCTGAATGCACACAGATTTACCATTACATAAAGTAAATTTAAAACTCTCCAAAGTATATATCATCATGTTCTTTTGATATTTGTTACATATATAAATTAACTAAAATTGTAATGCAACAATCTGGCTCGTGTCCTGATGTGTCATCTGAATGCACACCGATTTACCTGTGCATAAAGTAAATTTAATTCTCTAAAGTATATATCATCATGCTCTTTTGATACTTGGTACATATATAAGTTAACTAAAGTTGTGATGGAACAATCTGGCTGGTGTCCTGATGTATCGTCTAAATGCACACAGATTGACCATTACATAAAGTGTATTTAAAACTCTCCAAAGTATATATCATTATGTTCTTTTGATATTTGTTAATACATATATAAGTTAATTAAAATTGTGATGGAACAATCTGGCTCGTGTCTTGATGTGTCCTCTGAATGCACACAGATTTACCATTACATAAAGTAAATTTAAATCCCTCCAAAGTATATATATATATCATCATGTTCTTTTGATATTTGTTATATTAGTTAACTAAAGTTGTAATGGAACGATCTGGCTCGTGTCCTGATGTGTCGTCTGAATAACACAGATTTACCATTACATAAAGTAAATTTAAAACTCTCCAAAGTATATATCATCATGTTCTTTTGATATTTGTTACATATATAAATTAACTAAAATTGTAATGCAACAATCTGGCTCGTGTCCTGATGTGTCATCTGAATGCACACCGATTTACCTGTGCATAAAGTAAATTTAATTCTCTAAAGTATATATCATCATGCTCTTTTGATACTTGGTACATATATAAGTTAACTAAAGTTGTGATGGAACAATCTGGCTGGTGTCCTGATGTATCGTCTAAATGCACACAGATTGACCATTACATAAAGTGTATTTAAAACTCTCCAAAGTATATATCATTATGTTCTTTTGATATTTGTTAATACATATATAAGTTAATTAAAATTGTGATGGAACAATCTGGCTCGTGTCTTGATGTGTCCTCTGAATGCACACAGATTTACCATTACATAAAGTAAATTTAAATCCCTCCAAAGTATATATATATATCATCATGTTCTTTTGATATTTGTTATATTAGTTAACTAAAGTTGTAATGGAACGATCTGGCTCGTGTCCTGATGTGTCGTCTGAATAACACAGATTTACCATTACATAAAGTAAATTTAAAACTCTCCAAAGTATACATCATGTTGTTTTGATCTTTGTTATATATATATATATATGTATATATATAAGTTACCTAAAATTGTGATGGAACAAACTGGCTTGTGTCCTGATGTGTCGTCTGAATGCACACAGATTTATAATTACACAAAGTAAATTTAAAACTCTCCAAAGTATATATATATATCATCATGTTCTTTTGATATTTGTTAGATAAGTTAACTAAAGTTGTAATGGAACAATCTGGCTCGTGTCCTGCTAGGTCGTCTGAATCACACAGATTTACCATTACATAAAGTAAATTTAAAACTCTCTAAAGTATATATCATCATGTTCTTTTGATATTTGTTATATATATATATATATATATATATATATATATATATATATATATATATATATATATATATATATATATATTAACTAAAATTGTGATGGAACAATCTGGCTTGTGTCCTCATGTCTCTTCTGAATGCACACAGATTTATAATTACACAAAGTAAATTTAAAACTCTCCAAAGTATATATCATCATGTTCTTTTGATATTTGTTTCATATATAAGTCAACTAAAATTGTAATGGAACAATCTGGCTCGTCTCCTGATGTGTCGTGTGAATGCACACAGATTTACAATTAGATAAAGTAAATTTAAAACTCTCCAAAGTATATATAATCATGCTCTTTTGATACTTGGTTCATATATAAGTTAACTAAAGTTGTCATGGAACAATCTAGCTCGTGTCCTGATGTATCCTCTGAATGCACACAGATTTACCATTACCTAAAGTAAATTTAAAACTCTCCAAAGTATATATCATCATGTTCTTTTGATATTTGTTAATACATATATAAGTTAACTAAAGTTGTAATGGAACAATCTGGCTCGTCTCCTGATAGGTCGTCCGAATCACACAGATTTACCATTACATAAAGTAAATTTAAAACTCTCTAAAGTATATATCATCATGTTCTTTTGATATTTGTTACATATATAAATTAACTAAAATTGTAATGCAACAATCTGGCTCGTGTCCTGATGTGTCATCTGAATGCACACCGATTTACCTGTGCATAAAGTAAATTTAATTCTCTAAAGTATATATCATCATGCTCTTTTGATACTTGGTACATATATAAGTTAACTAAAGTTGTGATGGAACAATCTGATATTTGTTATATGATATTTGTTACATATATAAGTCAACTAAAATTGTAATGGAACAATCTGGCTCGTGTCCAGATGTGTCCTCTGAATGCACACCGGTTTACCTGTGCAAAAAGTAAGTTTAAAACTCTCTAAAGTATATATCATCATGGTTGTTTGATACTTGGTACATATATAAGTTAACTGAAATATTGATGGAACAATCTGGCTCGGTTCCTGATGTTTCGTCTGAATGCACACAGATTTACCATTACATAAAGTAAATTTAAAACTCTCCAAAGTATATATCATCATGTTCTTTTGATATTTGTTACATATATAAATTAACTAAAATTGTAATGCAACAATCTGGCTCGTGTCCTGATGTGTCATCTGAATGCACACCGATTTACCTGTGCATAAAGTAAATTTAATTCTCTAAAGTATATATCATCATGCTCTTTTGATACTTGGTACATATATAAGTTAACTAAAGTTGTGATGGAACAATCTGGCTGGTGTCCTGATGTATCGTCTGAATGCACACAGATTGACCATTACATAAAGTGTATTTAAAACTCTCCAAAGTATATATCATCATGTTCTTTTGATATTTGTTAATACATACGTAAGTTAATTAAAATTGTGATGGAACAATCTGGCTCGTGTCTTGATGTGTCCTCTGAATGCACACAGATTTACCATTACATAAAGTAAATTTAAATCCCTCCAAAGTATATATCATCATGTTCTTTTGATATTTGTTAATACATATATAAGTTAACTAAAGTTGTAATGGAACAATCTGGCTCGTCTCCTGATAGGTCGTCCGAATCACACAGATTTACCATTACATAAAGTAAATTTAAAACTCTCTAAAGTATATATCATCATGTTCTTTTGATATTTGTTACATATATAAATTAACTAAAATTGTAATGCAACAATCTGGCTCGTGTCCTGATGTGTCATCTGAATGCACACCGATTTACCTGTGCATAAAGTAAATTTAATTCTCTAAAGTATATATCATCATGCTCTTTTGATACTTGGTACATATATAAGTTAACTAAAGTTGTGATGGAACAATCTGATATTTTTTATATGATATTTGTTACATATATAAGTCAACTAAAATTGTAATGGAACAATCTGGCTCGTGTCCAGATGTGTCCTCTGAATGCACACCGGTTTACCTGTGCAAAAAGTAAGTTTAAAACTCTCTAAAGTATATATCATCATGGTCGTTTGATACTTGGTACATATATAAGTTAACTGAAATATTGATGGAACAATCTGGCTCGGTTCCTGATGTTTCGTCTGAATGCACACAGATTTACCATTACATAAAGTAAATTTAAAACTCTCCAAAGTATATATCATCATGTTCTTTTGATATTTGTTACATATATAAATTAACTAAAATTGTAATGCAACAATCTGGCTCGTGTCCTGATGTGTCATCTGAATGCACACCGATTTACCTGTGCATAAAGTAAATTTAATTCTCTAAAGTATATATCATCATGCTCTTTTGATACTTGGTACATATATAAGTTAACTAAAGTTGTGATGGAACAATCTGGCTGGTGTCCTGATGTATCGTCTAAATGCACACAGATTGACCATTACATAAAGTGTATTTAAAACTCTCCAAAGTATATATCATTATGTTCTTTTGATATTTGTTAATACATATATAAGTTAATTAAAATTGTGATGGAACAATCTGGCTCGTGTCTTGATGTGTCCTCTGAATGCACACAGATTTACCATTACATAAAGTAAATTTAAATCCCTCCAAAGTATATATATATATCATCATGTTCTTTTGATATTTGTTATATTAGTTAACTAAAGTTGTAATGGAACGATCTGGCTCGTGTCCTGATGTGTCGTCTGAATAACACAGATTTACCATTACATAAAGTAAATTTAAAACTCTCCAAAGTATATATCATCATGTTCTTTTGATATTTGTTACATATATAAATTAACTAAAATTGTAATGCAACAATCTGGCTCGTGTCCTGATGTGTCATCTGAATGCACACCGATTTACCTGTGCATAAAGTAAATTTAATTCTCTAAAGTATATATCATCATGCTCTTTTGATACTTGGTACATATATAAGTTAACTAAAGTTGTGATGGAACAATCTGGCTGGTGTCCTGATGTATCGTCTAAATGCACACAGATTGACCATTACATAAAGTGTATTTAAAACTCTCCAAAGTATATATCATTATGTTCTTTTGATATTTGTTAATACATATATAAGTTAATTAAAATTGTGATGGAACAATCTGGCTCGTGTCTTGATGTGTCCTCTGAATGCACACAGATTTACCATTACATAAAGTAAATTTAAATCCCTCCAAAGTATATATATATATCATCATGTTCTTTTGATATTTGTTATATTAGTTAACTAAAGTTGTAATGGAACGATCTGGCTCGTGTCCTGATGTGTCGTCTGAATAACACAGATTTACCATTACATAAAGTAAATTTAAAACTCTCCAAAGTATACATCATGTTGTTTTGATCTTTGTTATATATATATATATATGTATATATATAAGTTACCTAAAATTGTGATGGAACAAACTGGCTTGTGTCCTGATGTGTCGTCTGAATGCACACAGATTTATAATTACACAAAGTAAATTTAAAACTCTCCAAAGTATATATATATATCATCATGTTCTTTTGATATTTGTTAGATAAGTTAACTAAAGTTGTAATGGAACAATCTGGCTCGTGTCCTGCTAGGTCGTCTGAATCACACAGATTTACCATTACATAAAGTAAATTTAAAACTCTCTAAAGTATATATCATCATGTTCTTTTGATATTTGTTATATATATATATATATATATATATATATATATATATATATATATATATATATATATATATATATATATATATATATATATATAAGTTAACTAAAATTGTGATGGAACAATCTGGCTTGTGTCCTCATGTCTCTTCTGAATGCACACAGATTTATAATTACACAAAGTAAATTTAAAACTCTCCAAAGTATATATCATCATGTTCTTTTGATATTTGTTTCATATATAAGTCAACTAAAATTGTAATGGAACAATCTGGCTCGTCTCCTGATGTGTCGTGTGAATGCACACAGATTTACAATTAGATAAAGTAAATTTAAAACTCTCCAAAGTATATATAATCATGCTCTTTTGATACTTGGTTCATATATAAGTTAACTAAAGTTGTCATGGAACAATCTAGCTCGTGTCCTGATGTATCCTCTGAATGCACACAGATTTACCATTACCTAAAGTAAATTTAAATCCCTCCAAAGTATATATCATCATGTTCTTTTGATATTTGTTAATACATATATAAGTTAACTAAAGTTGTAATGGAACAATCTGGCTCGTCTCCTGATAGGTCGTCCGAATCACACAGATTTACCATTACATAAAGTAAATTTAAAACTCTCTAAAGTATATATCATCATGTTCTTTTGATATTTGTTACATATATAAATTAACTAAAATTGTAATGCAACAATCTGGCTCGTGTCCTGATGTGTCATCTGAATGCACACCGATTTACCTGTGCATAAAGTAAATTTAATTCTCTAAAGTATATATCATCATGCTCTTTTGATACTTGGTACATATATAAGTTAACTAAAGTTGTGATGGAACAATCTGATATTTTTTATATGATATTTGTTACATATATAAGTCAACTAAAATTGTAATGGAACAATCTGGCTCGTGTCCAGATGTGTCCTCTGAATGCACACCGGTTTACCTGTGCAAAAAGTAAGTTTAAAACTCTCTAAAGTATATATCATCATGGTCGTTTGATACTTGGTACATATATAAGTTAACTGAAATATTGATGGAACAATCTGGCTCGGTTCCTGATGTTTCGTCTGAATGCACACAGATTTACCATTACATAAAGTAAATTTAAAACTCTCCAAAGTATATATCATCATGTTCTTTTGATATTTGTTACATATATAAATTAACTAAAATTGTAATGCAACAATCTGGCTCGTGTCCTGATGTGTCATCTGAATGCACACCGATTTACCTGTGCATAAAGTAAATTTAATTCTCTAAAGTATATATCATCATGCTCTTTTGATACTTGGTACATATATAAGTTAACTAAAGTTGTGATGGAACAATCTGGCTGGTGTCCTGATGTATCGTCTGAATGCACACAGATTGACCATTACATAAAGTGTATTTAAAACTCTCCAAAGTATATATCATCTTTTGATATTTGTTCTATTAAGTTAATTAAAATTGTGATGGAACAATCTGGCTCGTGTCTTGATGTGTCCTCTGAATGCACACAGATTTACCATTACATAAAGTAAATTTAAATCTCCAAAGTATGTTCTTTTGATATGTTATATTAGTTAACTAAAGTTGTAATGGAACGATCTGGCTCGTGTCCTGATGTGTCGTCTGAATAACACAGATTTACCATTACATAAAGTAAATTTAAAACTCTCCAAAGTATATATCATCATGTTCTTTTGATATTTGTTACATATATAAATTAACTAAAATTGTAATGCAACAATCTGGCTCGTGTCCTGATGTGTCATCTGAATGCACACCGATTTACCTGTGCATAAAGTAAATTTAATTCTCTAAAGTATATATCATCATGCTCTTTTGATACTTGGTACATATATAAGTTAACTAAAGTTGTGATGGAACAATCTGGCTGGTGTCCTGATGTATCGTCTAAATGCACACAGATTGACCATTACATAAAGTGTATTTAAAACTCTCCAAAGTATATATCATTATGTTCTTTTGATATTTGTTAATACATATATAAGTTAATTAAAATTGTGATGGAACAATCTGGCTCGTGTCTTGATGTGTCCTCTGAATGCACACAGATTTACCATTACATAAAGTAAATTTAAATCCCTCCAAAGTATATATATATATCATCATGTTCTTTTGATATTTGTTATATTAGTTAACTAAAGTTGTAATGGAACGATCTGGCTCGTGTCCTGATGTGTCGTCTGAATAACACAGATTTACCATTACATAAAGTAAATTTAAAACTCTCCAAAGTATACATCATGTTGTTTTGATCTTTGTTATATATATATATATATGTATATATATAAGTTACCTAAAATTGTGATGGAACAAACTGGCTTGTGTCCTGATGTGTCGTCTGAATGCACACAGATTTATAATTACACAAAGTAAATTTAAAACTCTCCAAAGTATATATATATATCATCATGTTCTTTTGATATTTGTTAGATAAGTTAACTAAAGTTGTAATGGAACAATCTGGCTCGTGTCCTGCTAGGTCGTCTGAATCACACAGATTTACCATTACATAAAGTAAATTTAAAACTCTCTAAAGTATATATCATCATGTTCTTTTGATATTTGTTATATATATTATATATATATATATATATATATATATATATATATATATATATATATATATATATATATATATATATATATTAACTAAAATTGTGATGGAACAATCTGGCTTGTGTCCTCATGTCTCTTCTGAATGCACACAGATTTATAATTACACAAAGTAAATTTAAAACTCTCCAAAGTATATATCATCATGTTCTTTTGATATTTGTTTCATATATAAGTCAACTAAAATTGTAATGGAACAATCTGGCTCGTCTCCTGATGTGTCGTGTGAATGCACACAGATTTACAATTAGATAAAGTAAATTTAAAACTCTCCAAAGTATATATAATCATGCTCTTTTGATACTTGGTTCATATATAAGTTAACTAAAGTTGTCATGGAACAATCTAGCTCGTGTCCTGATGTATCCTCTGAATGCACACAGATTTACCATTACCTAAAGTAAATTTAAAACTCTCCAAAGTATATATCATCATGTTCTTTTGATATTTGTTAATACATATATAAGTTAACTAAAGTTGTAATGGAACAATCTGGCTCGTCTCCTGATAGGTCGTCCGAATCACACAGATTTACCATTACATAAAGTAAATTTAAAACTCTCTAAAGTATATATCATCATGTTCTTTTGATATTTGTTACATATATAAATTAACTAAAATTGTAATGCAACAATCTGGCTCGTGTCCTGATGTGTCATCTGAATGCACACCGATTTACCTGTGCATAAAGTAAATTTAATTCTCTAAAGTATATATCATCATGCTCTTTTGATACTTGGTACATATATAAGTTAACTAAAGTTGTGATGGAACAATCTGATATTTGTTATATGATATTTGTTACATATATAAGTCAACTAAAATTGTAATGGAACAATCTGGCTCGTGTCCAGATGTGTCCTCTGAATGCACACCGGTTTACCTGTGCAAAAAGTAAGTTTAAAACTCTCTAAAGTATATATCATCATGGTTGTTTGATACTTGGTACATATATAAGTTAACTGAAATATTGATGGAACAATCTGGCTCGGTTCCTGATGTTTCGTCTGAATGCACACAGATTTACCATTACATAAAGTAAATTTAAAACTCTCCAAAGTATATATCATCATGTTCTTTTGATATTTGTTACATATATAAATTAACTAAAATTGTAATGCAACAATCTGGCTCGTGTCCTGATGTGTCATCTGAATGCACACCGATTTACCTGTGCATAAAGTAAATTTAATTCTCTAAAGTATATATCATCATGCTCTTTTGATACTTGGTACATATATAAGTTAACTAAAGTTGTGATGGAACAATCTGGCTGGTGTCCTGATGTATCGTCTGAATGCACACAGATTGACCATTACATAAAGTGTATTTAAAACTCTCCAAAGTATATATCATCATGTTCTTTTGATATTTGTTAATACATACGTAAGTTAATTAAAATTGTGATGGAACAATCTGGCTCGTGTCTTGATGTGTCCTCTGAATGCACACAGATTTACCATTACATAAAGTAAATTTAAATCCCTCCAAAGTATATATCATCATGTTCTTTTGATATTTGTTAATACATATATAAGTTAACTAAAGTTGTAATGGAACAATCTGGCTCGTCTCCTGATAGGTCGTCCGAATCACACAGATTTACCATTACATAAAGTAAATTTAAAACTCTCTAAAGTATATATCATCATGTTCTTTTGATATTTGTTACATATATAAATTAACTAAAATTGTAATGCAACAATCTGGCTCGTGTCCTGATGTGTCATCTGAATGCACACCGATTTACCTGTGCATAAAGTAAATTTAATTCTCTAAAGTATATATCATCATGCTCTTTTGATACTTGGTACATATATAAGTTAACTAAAGTTGTGATGGAACAATCTGATATTTGTTATATGATATTTGTTACATATATAAGTCAACTAAAATTGTAATGGAACAATCTGGCTCGTGTCCAGATGTGTCCTCTGAATGCACACCGGTTTACCTGTGCAAAAAGTAAGTTTAAAACTCTCTAAAGTATATATCATCATGGTCGTTTGATACTTGGTACATATATAAGTTAACTGAAATATTGATGGAACAATCTGGCTCGGTTCCTGATGTTTCGTCTGAATGCACACAGATTTACCATTACATAAAGTAAATTTAAAACTCTCCAAAGTATATATCATCATGTTCTTTTGATATTTGTTACATATATAAATTAACTAAAATTGTAATGCAACAATCTGGCTCGTGTCCTGATGTGTCATCTGAATGCACACCGATTTACCTGTGCATAAAGTAAATTTAATTCTCTAAAGTATATATCATCATGCTCTTTTGATACTTGGTACATATATAAGTTAACTAAAGTTGTGATGGAACAATCTGGCTGGTGTCCTGATGTATCGTCTAAATGCACACAGATTGACCATTACATAAAGTGTATTTAAAACTCTCCAAAGTATATATCATTATGTTCTTTTGATATTTGTTAATACATATATAAGTTAATTAAAATTGTGATGGAACAATCTGGCTCGTGTCTTGATGTGTCCTCTGAATGCACACAGATTTACCATTACATAAAGTAAATTTAAATCCCTCCAAAGTATATATATATATCATCATGTTCTTTTGATATTTGTTATATTAGTTAACTAAAGTTGTAATGGAACGATCTGGCTCGTGTCCTGATGTGTCGTCTGAATAACACAGATTTACCATTACATAAAGTAAATTTAAAACTCTCCAAAGTATATATCATCATGTTCTTTTGATATTTGTTACATATATAAATTAACTAAAATTGTAATGCAACAATCTGGCTCGTGTCCTGATGTGTCATCTGAATGCACACCGATTTACCTGTGCATAAAGTAAATTTAATTCTCTAAAGTATATATCATCATGCTCTTTTGATACTTGGTACATATATAAGTTAACTAAAGTTGTGATGGAACAATCTGGCTGGTGTCCTGATGTATCGTCTAAATGCACACAGATTGACCATTACATAAAGTGTATTTAAAACTCTCCAAAGTATATATCATTATGTTCTTTTGATATTTGTTAATACATATATAAGTTAATTAAAATTGTGATGGAACAATCTGGCTCGTGTCTTGATGTGTCCTCTGAATGCACACAGATTTACCATTACATAAAGTAAATTTAAATCCCTCCAAAGTATATATATATATCATCATGTTCTTTTGATATTTGTTATATTAGTTAACTAAAGTTGTAATGGAACGATCTGGCTCGTGTCCTGATGTGTCGTCTGAATAACACAGATTTACCATTACATAAAGTAAATTTAAAACTCTCCAAAGTATACATCATGTTGTTTTGATCTTTGTTATATATATATATATATGTATATATATAAGTTACCTAAAATTGTGATGGAACAAACTGGCTTGTGTCCTGATGTGTCGTCTGAATGCACACAGATTTATAATTACACAAAGTAAATTTAAAACTCTCCAAAGTATATATATATATCATCATGTTCTTTTGATATTTGTTAGATAAGTTAACTAAAGTTGTAATGGAACAATCTGGCTCGTGTCCTGCTAGGTCGTCTGAATCACACAGATTTACCATTACATAAAGTAAATTTAAAACTCTCTAAAGTATATATCATCATGTTCTTTTGATATTTGTTATATATATATATATATATATATATATATATATATATATATATATATATATATATATATATATATATATATATATAACTAAAATTGTGATGGAACAATCTGGCTTGTGTCCTCATGTCTCTTCTGAATGCACACAGATTTATAATTACACAAAGTAAATTTAAAACTCTCCAAAGTATATATCATCATGTTCTTTTGATATTTGTTTCATATATAAGTCAACTAAAATTGTAATGGAACAATCTGGCTCGTCTCCTGATGTGTCGTGTGAATGCACACAGATTTACAATTAGATAAAGTAAATTTAAAACTCTCCAAAGTATATATAATCATGCTCTTTTGATACTTGGTTCATATATAAGTTAACTAAAGTTGTCATGGAACAATCTAGCTCGTGTCCTGATGTATCCTCTGAATGCACACAGATTTACCATTACCTAAAGTAAATTTAAAACTCTCCAAAGTATATATCATCATGTTCTTTTGATATTTGTTAATACATATATAAGTTAACTAAAGTTGTAATGGAACAATCTGGCTCGTCTCCTGATAGGTCGTCCGAATCACACAGATTTACCATTACATAAAGTAAATTTAAAACTCTCTAAAGTATATATCATCATGTTCTTTTGATATTTGTTACATATATAAATTAACTAAAATTGTAATGCAACAATCTGGCTCGTGTCCTGATGTGTCATCTGAATGCACACCGATTTACCTGTGCATAAAGTAAATTTAATTCTCTAAAGTATATATCATCATGCTCTTTTGATACTTGGTACATATATAAGTTAACTAAAGTTGTGATGGAACAATCTGATATTTGTTATATGATATTTGTTACATATATAAGTCAACTAAAATTGTAATGGAACAATCTGGCTCGTGTCCAGATGTGTCCTCTGAATGCACACCGGTTTACCTGTGCAAAAAGTAAGTTTAAAACTCTCTAAAGTATATATCATCATGGTTGTTTGATACTTGGTACATATATAAGTTAACTGAAATATTGATGGAACAATCTGGCTCGGTTCCTGATGTTTCGTCTGAATGCACACAGATTTACCATTACATAAAGTAAATTTAAAACTCTCCAAAGTATATATCATCATGTTCTTTTGATATTTGTTACATATATAAATTAACTAAAATTGTAATGCAACAATCTGGCTCGTGTCCTGATGTGTCATCTGAATGCACACCGATTTACCTGTGCATAAAGTAAATTTAATTCTCTAAAGTATATATCATCATGCTCTTTTGATACTTGGTACATATATAAGTTAACTAAAGTTGTGATGGAACAATCTGGCTGGTGTCCTGATGTATCGTCTGAATGCACACAGATTGACCATTACATAAAGTGTATTTAAAACTCTCCAAAGTATATATCATCATGTTCTTTTGATATTTGTTAATACATACGTAAGTTAATTAAAATTGTGATGGAACAATCTGGCTCGTGTCTTGATGTGTCCTCTGAATGCACACAGATTTACCATTACATAAAGTAAATTTAAATCCCTCCAAAGTATATATCATCATGTTCTTTTGATATTTGTTAATACATATATAAGTTAACTAAAGTTGTAATGGAACAATCTGGCTCGTCTCCTGATAGGTCGTCCGAATCACACAGATTTACCATTACATAAAGTAAATTTAAAACTCTCTAAAGTATATATCATCATGTTCTTTTGATATTTGTTACATATATAAATTAACTAAAATTGTAATGCAACAATCTGGCTCGTGTCCTGATGTGTCATCTGAATGCACACCGATTTACCTGTGCATAAAGTAAATTTAATTCTCTAAAGTATATATCATCATGCTCTTTTGATACTTGGTACATATATAAGTTAACTAAAGTTGTGATGGAACAATCTGATATTTTTTATATGATATTTGTTACATATATAAGTCAACTAAAATTGTAATGGAACAATCTGGCTCGTGTCCAGATGTGTCCTCTGAATGCACACCGGTTTACCTGTGCAAAAAGTAAGTTTAAAACTCTCTAAAGTATATATCATCATGGTCGTTTGATACTTGGTACATATATAAGTTAACTGAAATATTGATGGAACAATCTGGCTCGGTTCCTGATGTTTCGTCTGAATGCACACAGATTTACCATTACATAAAGTAAATTTAAAACTCTCCAAAGTATATATCACCATGTTCTTTTGATATTTGTTACATATATAAATTAACTAAAATTGTAATGCAACAATCTGGCTCGTGTCCTGATGTGTCATCTGAATGCACACCGATTTACCTGTGCATAAAGTAAATTTAATTCTCTAAAGTATATATCATCATGCTCTTTTGATACTTGGTACATATATAAGTTAACTAAAGTTGTGATGGAACAATCTGGCTGGTGTCCTGATGTATCGTCTAAATGCACACAGATTGACCATTACATAAAGTGTATTTAAAACTCTCCAAAGTATATATCATTATGTTCTTTTGATATTTGTTAATACATATATAAGTTAATTAAAATTGTGATGGAACAATCTGGCTCGTGTCTTGATGTGTCCTCTGAATGCACACAGATTTACCATTACATAAAGTAAATTTAAATCCCTCCAAAGTATATATATATATCATCATGTTCTTTTGATATTTGTTATATTAGTTAACTAAAGTTGTAATGGAACGATCTGGCTCGTGTCCTGATGTGTCGTCTGAATAACACAGATTTACCATTACATAAAGTAAATTTAAAACTCTCCAAAGTATATATCATCATGTTCTTTTGATATTTGTTACATATATAAATTAACTAAAATTGTAATGCAACAATCTGGCTCGTGTCCTGATGTGTCATCTGAATGCACACCGATTTACCTGTGCATAAAGTAAATTTAATTCTCTAAAGTATATATCATCATGCTCTTTTGATACTTGGTACATATATAAGTTAACTAAAGTTGTGATGGAACAATCTGGCTGGTGTCCTGATGTATCGTCTAAATGCACACAGATTGACCATTACATAAAGTGTATTTAAAACTCTCCAAAGTATATATCATTATGTTCTTTTGATATTTGTTAATACATATATAAGTTAATTAAAATTGTGATGGAACAATCTGGCTCGTGTCTTGATGTGTCCTCTGAATGCACACAGATTTACCATTACATAAAGTAAATTTAAATCCCTCCAAAGTATATATATATATCATCATGTTCTTTTGATATTTGTTATATTAGTTAACTAAAGTTGTAATGGAACGATCTGGCTCGTGTCCTGATGTGTCGTCTGAATAACACAGATTTACCATTACATAAAGTAAATTTAAAACTCTCCAAAGTATACATCATGTTGTTTTGATCTTTGTTATATATATATATATATGTATATATATAAGTTACCTAAAATTGTGATGGAACAAACTGGCTTGTGTCCTGATGTGTCGTCTGAATGCACACAGATTTATAATTACACAAAGTAAATTTAAAACTCTCCAAAGTATATATATATATCATCATGTTCTTTTGATATTTGTTAGATAAGTTAACTAAAGTTGTAATGGAACAATCTGGCTCGTGTCCTGCTAGGTCGTCTGAATCACACAGATTTACCATTACATAAAGTAAATTTAAAACTCTCTAAAGTATATATCATCATGTTCTTTTGATATTTGTTATATATATATATATATATATATATATATATATATATATATATATATATATATATATATATATATATATATATATATATATAAGTTAACTAAAATTGTGATGGAACAATCTGGCTTGTGTCCTCATGTCTCTTCTGAATGCACACAGATTTATAATTACACAAAGTAAATTTAAAACTCTCCAAAGTATATATCATCATGTTCTTTTGATATTTGTTTCATATATAAGTCAACTAAAATTGTAATGGAACAATCTGGCTCGTCTCCTGATGTGTCGTGTGAATGCACACAGATTTACAATTAGATAAAGTAAATTTAAAACTCTCCAAAGTATATATAATCATGCTCTTTTGATACTTGGTTCATATATAAGTTAACTAAAGTTGTCATGGAACAATCTAGCTCGTGTCCTGATGTATCCTCTGAATGCACACAGATTTACCATTACCTAAAGTAAATTTAAAACTCTCCAAAGTATATATCATCATGTTCTTTTGATATTTGTTAATACATATATAAGTTAACTAAAGTTGTAATGGAACAATCTGGCTCGTCTCCTGATAGGTCGTCCGAATCACACAGATTTACCATTACATAAAGTAAATTTAAAACTCTCTAAAGTATATATCATCATGTTCTTTTGATATTTGTTACATATATAAATTAACTAAAATTGTAATGCAACAATCTGGCTTGTGTCCTGATGTGTCATCTGAATGCACACCGATTTACCTGTGCATAAAGTAAATTTAATTCTCTAAAGTATATATCATCATGCTCTTTTGATACTTGGTACATATATAAGTTAACTAAAGTTGTGATGGAACAATCTGATATTTGTTATATGATATTTGTTACATATATAAGTCAACTAAAATTGTAATGGAACAATCTGGCTCGTGTCCAGATGTGTCCTCTGAATGCACACCGGTTTACCTGTGCAAAAAGTAAGTTTAAAACTCTCTAAAGTATATATCATCATGGTCGTTTGATACTTGGTACATATATAAGTTAACTGAAATATTGATGGAACAATCTGGCTCGGTTCCTGATGTTTCGTCTGAATGCACACAGATTTACCATTACATAAAGTAAATTTAAAACTCTCCAAAGTATATATCATCATGTTCTTTTGATATTTGTTACATATATAAATTAACTAAAATTGTAATGCAACAATCTGGCTCGTGTCCTGATGTGTCATCTGAATGCACACCGATTTACCTGTGCATAAAGTAAATTTAATTCTCTAAAGTATATATCATCATGCTCTTTTGATACTTGGTACATATATAAGTTAACTAAAGTTGTGATGGAACAATCTGGCTGGTGTCCTGATGTATCGTCTGAATGCACACAGATTGACCATTACATAAAGTGTATTTAAAACTCTCCAAAGTATATATCATCATGTTCTTTTGATATTTGTTATATTAGTTAACTAAAGTTGTAATGGAACGATCTGGCTCGTGTCCTGATGTGTCGTCTGAATAACACAGATTTACCATTACATAAAGTAAATTTAAAACTCTCCAAAGTATACATCATGTTGTTTTGAACTTTGTTATATATATATATATATGTATATATATAAGTTACCTAAAATTGTGATGGAACAAACTGGCTTGTGTCCTGATGTGTCGTCTGAATGCACACAGATTTATAATTACACAAAGTAAATTTAAAACTCTCCAAAGTATATATATATATCATCATGTTCTTTTGATATTTGTTAGATAAGTTAACTAAAGTTGTAATGGAACAATCTGGCTCGTGTCCTGCTAGGTCGTCTGAATCACACAGATTTACCATTACATAAAGTAAATTTAAAACTCTCTAAAGTATATATCATCATGTTCTTTTGATATTTGTTACATATATAAATTAACTAAAATTGTAATGCAACAATCTGGCTTGTGTCCTGATGTCTCATCTGAATGCACACCGATTTACCTGTGCATAAAGTAAATTTAATTCTCTAAAGTATATATCATCATGCTCTTTTGATACTTGGTACATATATAAGTTAACTAAAGTTGTGATGGAACAATCTGATATTTGTTATATGATATTTGTTACATATATAAGTCAACTAAAATTGTAATGGAACAATCTGGCTCGTGTCCAGATGTGTCCTCTGAATGCACACCGGTTTACCTGTGCAAAAAGTAAGTTTAAAACTCTCTAAAGTATATATCATCATGGTCGTTTGATACTTGGTACATATATAAGTTAACTGAAATATTGATGGAACAATCTGGCTCGGTTCCTGATGTTTCGTCTGAATGCACACAGATTTACCATTACATAAAGTAAATTTAAAACTCTCCAAAGTATATATCATCATGTTCTTTTGATATTTGTTACATATATAAATTAACTAAAATTGTAATGCAACAATCTGGCTCGTGTCCTGATGTGTCATCTGAATGCACACCGATTTACCTGTGCATAAAGTAAATTTAATTCTCTAAAGTATATATCATCATGCTCTTTTGATACTTGGTACATATATAAGTTAACTAAAGTTGTGATGGAACAATCTGGCTGGTGTCCTGATGTATCGTCTGAATGCACACAGATTGACCGTTACATAAAGTGTATTTAAAACTCTCCAAAGTATATATCATTATGTTCTTTTGATATTTGTTAATACATATATAAGTTAATTAAAATTGTGATGGAACAATCTGGCTCGTGTCTTGATGTGTCCTCTGAATGCACACAGATTTACCATTACATAAAGTAAATTTAAATCTCCAAAGTATATATATATATCATCATGTTCTTTTGATATTTGTTATATTAGTTAACTAAAGTTGTAATGGAACGATCTGGCTCGTGTCCTGATGTGTCGTCTGAATAACACAGATTTACCATTACATAAAGTAAATTTAAAACTCTCCAAAGTATATATCATCATGTTCTTTTGATATTTGTTACATATATAAATTAACTAAAATTGTAATGCAACAATCTGGCTCGTGTCCTGATGTGTCATCTGAATGCACACCGATTTACCTGTGCATAAAGTAAATTTAATTCTCTAAAGTATATATCATCATGCTCTTTTGATACTTGGTACATATATAAGTTAACTAAAGTTGTGATGGAACAATCTGGCTGGTGTCCTGATGTATCGTCTAAATGCACACAGATTGACCATTACATAAAGTGTATTTAAAACTCTCCAAAGTATATATCATTATGTTCTTTTGATATTTGTTAATACATATATAAGTTAATTAAAATTGTGATGGAACAATCTGGCTCGTGTCTTGATGTGTCCTCTGAATGCACACAGATTTACCATTACATAAAGTAAATTTAAATCCCTCCAAAGTATATATATATATCATCATGTTCTTTTGATATTTGTTATATTAGTTAACTAAAGTTGTAATGGAACGATCTGGCTCGTGTCCTGATGTGTCGTCTGAATAACACAGATTTACCATTACATAAAGTAAATTTAAAACTCTCCAAAGTATACATCATGTTGTTTTGATCTTTGTTATATATATATATATATGTATATATATAAGTTACCTAAAATTGTGATGGAACAAACTGGCTTGTGTCCTGATGTGTCGTCTGAATGCACACAGATTTATAATTACACAAAGTAAATTTAAAACTCTCCAAAGTATATATATATATCATCATGTTCTTTTGATATTTGTTAGATAAGTTAACTAAAGTTGTAATGGAACAATCTGGCTCGTGTCCTGCTAGGTCGTCTGAATCACACAGATTTACCATTACATAAAGTAAATTTAAAACTCTCTAAAGTATATATCATCATGTTCTTTTGATATTTGTTATATATATATATATATATATATATATATATATATATATATATATATATATATATATATATATATATTAACTAAAATTGTGATGGAACAATCTGGCTTGTGTCCTCATGTCTCTTCTGAATGCACACAGATTTATAATTACACAAAGTAAATTTAAAACTCTCCAAAGTATATATCATCATGTTCTTTTGATATTTGTTTCATATATAAGTCAACTAAAATTGTAATGGAACAATCTGGCTCGTCTCCTGATGTGTCGTGTGAATGCACACAGATTTACAATTAGATAAAGTAAATTTAAAACTCTCCAAAGTATATATAATCATGCTCTTTTGATACTTGGTTCATATATAAGTTAACTAAAGTTGTCATGGAACAATCTAGCTCGTGTCCTGATGTATCCTCTGAATGCACACAGATTTACCATTACCTAAAGTAAATTTAAAACTCTCCAAAGTATATATCATCATGTTCTTTTGATATTTGTTAATACATATATAAGTTAACTAAAGTTGTAATGGAACAATCTGGCTCGTCTCCTGATAGGTCGTCCGAATCACACAGATTTACCATTACATAAAGTAAATTTAAAACTCTCTAAAGTATATATCATCATGTTCTTTTGATATTTGTTACATATATAAATTAACTAAAATTGTAATGCAACAATCTGGCTCGTGTCCTGATGTGTCATCTGAATGCACACCGATTTACCTGTGCATAAAGTAAATTTAATTCTCTAAAGTATATATCATCATGCTCTTTTGATACTTGGTACATATATAAGTTAACTAAAGTTGTGATGGAACAATCTGATATTTGTTATATGATATTTGTTACATATATAAGTCAACTAAAATTGTAATGGAACAATCTGGCTCGTGTCCAGATGTGTCCTCTGAATGCACACCGGTTTACCTGTGCAAAAAGTAAGTTTAAAACTCTCTAAAGTATATATCATCATGGTTGTTTGATACTTGGTACATATATAAGTTAACTGAAATATTGATGGAACAATCTGGCTCGGTTCCTGATGTTTCGTCTGAATGCACACAGATTTACCATTACATAAAGTAAATTTAAAACTCTCCAAAGTATATATCATCATGTTCTTTTGATATTTGTTACATATATAAATTAACTAAAATTGTAATGCAACAATCTGGCTCGTGTCCTGATGTGTCATCTGAATGCACACCGATTTACCTGTGCATAAAGTAAATTTAATTCTCTAAAGTATATATCATCATGCTCTTTTGATACTTGGTACATATATAAGTTAACTAAAGTTGTGATGGAACAATCTGGCTGGTGTCCTGATGTATCGTCTGAATGCACACAGATTGACCATTACATAAAGTGTATTTAAAACTCTCCAAAGTATATATCATCATGTTCTTTTGATATTTGTTAATACATACGTAAGTTAATTAAAATTGTGATGGAACAATCTGGCTCGTGTCTTGATGTGTCCTCTGAATGCACACAGATTTACCATTACATAAAGTAAATTTAAATCCCTCCAAAGTATATATCATCATGTTCTTTTGATATTTGTTAATACATATATAAGTTAACTAAAGTTGTAATGGAACAATCTGGCTCGTCTCCTGATAGGTCGTCCGAATCACACAGATTTACCATTACATAAAGTAAATTTAAAACTCTCTAAAGTATATATCATCATGTTCTTTTGATATTTGTTACATATATAAATTAACTAAAATTGTAATGCAACAATCTGGCTCGTGTCCTGATGTGTCATCTGAATGCACACCGATTTACCTGTGCATAAAGTAAATTTAATTCTCTAAAGTATATATCATCATGCTCTTTTGATACTTGGTACATATATAAGTTAACTAAAGTTGTGATGGAACAATCTGATATTTTTTATATGATATTTGTTACATATATAAGTCAACTAAAATTGTAATGGAACAATCTGGCTCGTGTCCAGATGTGTCCTCTGAATGCACACCGGTTTACCTGTGCAAAAAGTAAGTTTAAAACTCTCTAAAGTATATATCATCATGGTCGTTTGATACTTGGTACATATATAAGTTAACTGAAATATTGATGGAACAATCTGGCTCGGTTCCTGATGTTTCGTCTGAATGCACACAGATTTACCATTACATAAAGTAAATTTAAAACTCTCCAAAGTATATATCACCATGTTCTTTTGATATTTGTTACATATATAAATTAACTAAAATTGTAATGCAACAATCTGGCTCGTGTCCTGATGTGTCATCTGAATGCACACCGATTTACCTGTGCATAAAGTAAATTTAATTCTCTAAAGTATATATCATCATGCTCTTTTGATACTTGGTACATATATAAGTTAACTAAAGTTGTGATGGAACAATCTGGCTGGTGTCCTGATGTATCGTCTAAATGCACACAGATTGACCATTACATAAAGTGTATTTAAAACTCTCCAAAGTATATATCATTATGTTCTTTTGATATTTGTTAATACATATATAAGTTAATTAAAATTGTGATGGAACAATCTGGCTCGTGTCTTGATGTGTCCTCTGAATGCACACAGATTTACCATTACATAAAGTAAATTTAAATCCCTCCAAAGTATATATATATATCATCATGTTCTTTTGATATTTGTTATATTAGTTAACTAAAGTTGTAATGGAACGATCTGGCTCGTGTCCTGATGTGTCGTCTGAATAACACAGATTTACCATTACATAAAGTAAATTTAAAACTCTCCAAAGTATATATCATCATGTTCTTTTGATATTTGTTACATATATAAATTAACTAAAATTGTAATGCAACAATCTGGCTCGTGTCCTGATGTGTCATCTGAATGCACACCGATTTACCTGTGCATAAAGTAAATTTAATTCTCTAAAGTATATATCATCATGCTCTTTTGATACTTGGTACATATATAAGTTAACTAAAGTTGTGATGGAACAATCTGGCTGGTGTCCTGATGTATCGTCTAAATGCACACAGATTGACCATTACATAAAGTGTATTTAAAACTCTCCAAAGTATATATCATTATGTTCTTTTGATATTTGTTAATACATATATAAGTTAATTAAAATTGTGATGGAACAATCTGGCTCGTGTCTTGATGTGTCCTCTGAATGCACACAGATTTACCATTACATAAAGTAAATTTAAATCCCTCCAAAGTATATATATATATCATCATGTTCTTTTGATATTTGTTATATTAGTTAACTAAAGTTGTAATGGAACGATCTGGCTCGTGTCCTGATGTGTCGTCTGAATAACACAGATTTACCATTACATAAAGTAAATTTAAAACTCTCCAAAGTATACATCATGTTGTTTTGATCTTTGTTATATATATATATATATGTATATATATAAGTTACCTAAAATTGTGATGGAACAAACTGGCTTGTGTCCTGATGTGTCGTCTGAATGCACACAGATTTATAATTACACAAAGTAAATTTAAAACTCTCCAAAGTATATATATATATCATCATGTTCTTTTGATATTTGTTAGATAAGTTAACTAAAGTTGTAATGGAACAATCTGGCTCGTGTCCTGCTAGGTCGTCTGAATCACACAGATTTACCATTACATAAAGTAAATTTAAAACTCTCTAAAGTATATATCATCATGTTCTTTTGATATTTGTTATATATATATATATATATATATATATATATATATATATATATATATATATATATATATATATATATATATATATATATATATATATATATAAGTTAACTAAAATTGTGATGGAACAATCTGGCTTGTGTCCTCATGTCTCTTCTGAATGCACACAGATTTATAATTACACAAAGTAAATTTAAAACTCTCCAAAGTATATATCATCATGTTCTTTTGATATTTGTTTCATATATAAGTCAACTAAAATTGTAATGGAACAATCTGGCTCGTCTCCTGATGTGTCGTGTGAATGCACACAGATTTACAATTAGATAAAGTAAATTTAAAACTCTCCAAAGTATATATAATCATGCTCTTTTGATACTTGGTTCATATATAAGTTAACTAAAGTTGTCATGGAACAATCTAGCTCGTGTCCTGATGTATCCTCTGAATGCACACAGATTTACCATTACCTAAAGTAAATTTAAAACTCTCCAAAGTATATATCATCATGTTCTTTTGATATTTGTTAATACATATATAAGTTAACTAAAGTTGTAATGGAACAATCTGGCTCGTCTCCTGATAGGTCGTCCGAATCACACAGATTTACCATTACATAAAGTAAATTTAAAACTCTCTAAAGTATATATCATCATGTTCTTTTGATATTTGTTACATATATAAATTAACTAAAATTGTAATGCAACAATCTGGCTTGTGTCCTGATGTGTCATCTGAATGCACACCGATTTACCTGTGCATAAAGTAAATTTAATTCTCTAAAGTATATATCATCATGCTCTTTTGATACTTGGTACATATATAAGTTAACTAAAGTTGTGATGGAACAATCTGATATTTGTTATATGATATTTGTTACATATATAAGTCAACTAAAATTGTAATGGAACAATCTGGCTCGTGTCCAGATGTGTCCTCTGAATGCACACCGGTTTACCTGTGCAAAAAGTAAGTTTAAAACTCTCTAAAGTATATATCATCATGGTCGTTTGATACTTGGTACATATATAAGTTAACTGAAATATTGATGGAACAATCTGGCTCGGTTCCTGATGTTTCGTCTGAATGCACACAGATTTACCATTACATAAAGTAAATTTAAAACTCTCCAAAGTATATATCATCATGTTCTTTTGATATTTGTTACATATATAAATTAACTAAAATTGTAATGCAACAATCTGGCTCGTGTCCTGATGTGTCATCTGAATGCACACCGATTTACCTGTGCATAAAGTAAATTTAATTCTCTAAAGTATATATCATCATGCTCTTTTGATACTTGGTACATATATAAGTTAACTAAAGTTGTGATGGAACAATCTGGCTGGTGTCCTGATGTATCGTCTGAATGCACACAGATTGACCATTACATAAAGTGTATTTAAAACTCTCCAAAGTATATATCATCATGTTCTTTTGATATTTGTTATATTAGTTAACTAAAGTTGTAATGGAACGATCTGGCTCGTGTCCTGATGTGTCGTCTGAATAACACAGATTTACCATTACATAAAGTAAATTTAAAACTCTCCAAAGTATACATCATGTTGTTTTGAACTTTGTTATATATATATATATATGTATATATATAAGTTACCTAAAATTGTGATGGAACAAACTGGCTTGTGTCCTGATGTGTCGTCTGAATGCACACAGATTTATAATTACACAAAGTAAATTTAAAACTCTCCAAAGTATATATATATATCATCATGTTCTTTTGATATTTGTTAGATAAGTTAACTAAAGTTGTAATGGAACAATCTGGCTCGTGTCCTGCTAGGTCGTCTGAATCACACAGATTTACCATTACATAAAGTAAATTTAAAACTCTCTAAAGTATATATCATCATGTTCTTTTGATATTTGTTACATATATAAATTAACTAAAATTGTAATGCAACAATCTGGCTTGTGTCCTGATGTCTCATCTGAATGCACACCGATTTACCTGTGCATAAAGTAAATTTAATTCTCTAAAGTATATATCATCATGCTCTTTTGATACTTGGTACATATATAAGTTAACTAAAGTTGTGATGGAACAATCTGATATTTGTTATATGATATTTGTTACATATATAAGTCAACTAAAATTGTAATGGAACAATCTGGCTCGTGTCCAGATGTGTCCTCTGAATGCACACCGGTTTACCTGTGCAAAAAGTAAGTTTAAAACTCTCTAAAGTATATATCATCATGGTCGTTTGATACTTGGTACATATATAAGTTAACTGAAATATTGATGGAACAATCTGGCTCGGTTCCTGATGTTTCGTCTGAATGCACACAGATTTACCATTACATAAAGTAAATTTAAAACTCTCCAAAGTATATATCATCATGTTCTTTTGATATTTGTTACATATATAAATTAACTAAAATTGTAATGCAACAATCTGGCTCGTGTCCTGATGTGTCATCTGAATGCACACCGATTTACCTGTGCATAAAGTAAATTTAATTCTCTAAAGTATATATCATCATGCTCTTTTGATACTTGGTACATATATAAGTTAACTAAAGTTGTGATGGAACAATCTGGCTGGTGTCCTGATGTATCGTCTGAATGCACACAGATTGACCATTACATAAAGTGTATTTAAAACTCTCCAAAGTATATATCATCATGTTCTTTTGATATTTGTTATATTAGTTAACTAAAGTTGTAATGGAACGATCTGGCTCGTGTCCTGATGTGTCGTCTGAATAACACAGATTTACCATTACATAAAGTAAATTTAAAACTCTCCAAAGTATACATCATGTTGTTTTGATCTTTGTTATATATATATATATATGTATATATATAAATTACCTAAAATTGTGATGGAACAAACTGGCTTGTGTCCTGATGTGTCGTCTGAATGCACACAGATTTATAATTACACAAAGTAAATTTAAAACTCTCCAAAGTATATATATATATCATCATGTTCTTTTGATATTTGTTAGATAAGTTAACTAAAGTTGTAATGGAACAATCTGGCTCGTGTCCTGCTAGGTCGTCTGAATCACACAGATTTACCATTACATAAAGTAAATTTAAAACTCTCTAAAGTATATATCATCATGTTCTTTTGATATTTGTTATATTAGTTAACTAAAGTTGTAATGGAACGATCTGGCTCGTGTCCTGATGTGTCGTCTGAATAACACAGATTTACCATTACATAAAGTAAATTTAAAACTCTCCAAAGTATACATCATGTTGTTTTGATCTTTGTTATATATATATATATATGTATATATATAAGTTACCTAAAATTGTGATGGAACAAACTGGCTTGTGTCCTGATGTGTCGTCTGAATGCACACAGATTTATAATTACACAAAGTAAATTTAAAACTCTCCAAAGTATATATATATATCATCATGTTCTTTTGATATTTGTTAGATAAGTTAACTAAAGTTGTAATGGAACAATCTGGCTCGTGTCCTGCTAGGTCGTCTGAATCACACAGATTTACCATTACATAAAGTAAATTTAAAACTCTCTAAAGTATATATCATCATGTTCTTTTGATATTTGTTATATATATATATATATATATATATATATATATATATATATATATATATATTAACTAAAATTGTGATGGAACAATCTGGCTTGTGTCCTCATGTCTCTTCTGAATGCACACAGATTTATAATTACACAAAGTAAATTTAAAACTCTCCAAAGTATATATCATCATGTTCTTTTGATATTTGTTTCATATATAAGTCAACTAAAATTGTAATGGAACAATCTGGCTCGTCTCCTGATGTGTCGTGTGAATGCACACAGATTTACAATTAGATAAAGTAAATTTAAAACTCTCCAAAGTATATATAATCATGCTCTTTTGATACTTGGTTCATATATAAGTTAACTAAAGTTGTCATGGAACAATCTAGCTCGTGTCCTGATGTATCCTCTGAATGCACACAGATTTACCATTACCTAAAGTAAATTTAAAACTCTCCAAAGTATATATCATCATGTTCTTTTGATATTTGTTAATACATATATAAGTTAACTAAAGTTGTAATGGAACAATCTGGCTCGTCTCCTAATAGGTCGTCCGAATCACACAGATTTACCATTACATAAAGTAAATTTAAAACTCTCTAAAGTATATATCCTCATGTTCTTTTGATATTTGTTACATATATAAATTAACTAAAATTGTAATGCAACAATCTGGCTCGTGTCCTGATGTGTCATCTGAATGCACACCGATTTACCTGTGCATAAAGTAAATTTAATTCTCTAAAGTATATATCATCATGCTCTTTTGATACTTGGTACATATATAAGTTAACTAAAGTTGTGATGGAACAATCTGATATTTGTTATATGATATTTGTTACATATATAAGTCAACTAAAATTGTAATGGAACAATCTGGCTCGTGTCCAGATGTGTCCTCTGAATGCACACCGGTTTACCTGTGCAAAAAGTAAGTTTAAAACTCTCTAAAGTATATATCATCATGGTTGTTTGATACTTGGTACATATATAAGTTAACTGAAATATTGATGGAACAATCTGGCTCGGTTCCTGATGTTTCGTCTGAATGCACACAGATTTACCATTACATAAAGTAAATTTAAAACTCTCCAAAGTATATATCATCATGTTCTTTTGATATTTGTTACATATATAAATTAACTAAAATTGTAATGCAACAATCTGGCTCGTGTCCTGATGTGTCATCTGAATGCACACCGATTTACCTGTGCATAAAGTAAATTTAATTCTCTAAAGTATATATCATCATGCTCTTTTGATACTTGGTACATATATAAGTTAACTAAAGTTGTGATGGAACAATCTGGCTGGTGTCCTGATGTATCGTCTGAATGCACACAGATTGACCATTACATAAAGTGTATTTAAAACTCTCCAAAGTATATATCATCATGTTCTTTTGATATTTGTTAATACATACGTAAGTTAATTAAAATTGTGATGGAACAATCTGGCTCGTGTCTTGATGTGTCCTCTGAATGCACACAGATTTACCATTACATAAAGTAAATTTAAATCCCTCCAAAGTATATATCATCATGTTCTTTTGATATTTGTTAATACATATATAAGTTAACTAAAGTTGTAATGGAACAATCTGGCTCGTCTCCTGATAGGTCGTCCGAATCACACAGATTTACCATTACATAAAGTAAATTTAAAACTCTCTAAAGTATATATCATCATGTTCTTTTGATATTTGTTACATATATAAATTAACTAAAATTGTAATGCAACAATCTGGCTCGTGTCCTGATGTGTCATCTGAATGCACACCGATTTACCTGTGCATAAAGTAAATTTAATTCTCTAAAGTATATATCATCATGCTCTTTTGATACTTGGTACATATATAAGTTAACTAAAGTTGTGATGGAACAATCTGATATTTTTTATATGATATTTGTTACATATATAAGTCAACTAAAATTGTAATGGAACAATCTGGCTCGTGTCCAGATGTGTCCTCTGAATGCACACCGGTTTACCTGTGCAAAAAGTAAGTTTAAAACTCTCTAAAGTATATATCATCATGGTCGTTTGATACTTGGTACATATATAAGTTAACTGAAATATTGATGGAACAATCTGGCTCGGTTCCTGATGTTTCGTCTGAATGCACACAGATTTACCATTACATAAAGTAAATTTAAAACTCTCCAAAGTATATATCATCATGTTCTTTTGATATTTGTTACATATATAAATTAACTAAAATTGTAATGCAACAATCTGGCTCGTGTCCTGATGTGTCATCTGAATGCACACCGATTTACCTGTGCATAAAGTAAATTTAATTCTCTAAAGTATATATCATCATGCTCTTTTGATACTTGGTACATATATAAGTTAACTAAAGTTGTGATGGAACAATCTGGCTGGTGTCTTGATGTGTCCTCTGAATGCACACAGATTGACCATTACATAAAGTGTAATAAAAACTCTCCAAAGTATATATCATCATGTTCTTTTGATATTTGTTATATTAGTTAACTAAAGTTGTAATGGAACGATCTGGCTCGTGTCCTGATGTGTCGTCTGAATAACACAGATTTACCATTACATAAAGTAAATTTAAAACTCTCCAAAGTATATATCATCATGTTCTTTTGATATTTGTTACATATATAAATTAACTAAAATTGTAATGCAACAATCTGGCTCGTGTCCTGATGTGTCATCTGAATGCACACCGATTTACCTGTGCATAAAGTAAATTTAATTCTCTAAAGTATATATCATCATGCTCTTTTGATACTTGGTACATATATAAGTTAACTAAAGTTGTGATGGAACAATCTGGCTGGTGTCCTGATGTATCGTCTAAATGCACACAGATTGACCATTACATAAAGTGTATTTAAAACTCTCCAAAGTATATATCATTATGTTCTTTTGATATTTGTTAATACATATATAAGTTAATTAAAATTGTGATGGAACAATCTGGCTCGTGTCTTGATATGTCCTCTGAATGCACACAGATTTACCATTACATAAAGTAAATTTAAATCCCTCCAAAGTATATATATATATCATCATGTTCTTTTGATATTTGTTATATTAGTTAACTAAAGTTGTAATGGAACGATCTGGCTCGTGTCCTGATGTGTCGTCTGAATAACACAGATTTACCATTACATAAAGTAAATTTAAAACTCTCCAAAGTATACATCATGTTGTTTTGATCTTTGTTATATATATATATATATGTATATATATAAGTTACCTAAAATTGTGATGGAACAAACTGGCTTGTGTCCTGATGTGTCGTCTGAATGCACACAGATTTATAATTACACAAAGTAAATTTAAAACTCTCCAAAGTATATATATATATCATCATGTTCTTTTGATATTTGTTAGATAAGTTAACTAAAGTTGTAATGGAACAATCTGGCTCGTGTCCTGCTAGGTCGTCTGAATCACACAGATTTACCATTACATAAAGTAAATTTAAAACTCTCTAAAGTATATATCATCATGTTCTTTTGATATTTGTTATATATATATATATATATATATATATATATATATATATATATATATATATTAACTAAAATTGTGATGGAACAATCTGGCTTGTGTCCTCATGTCTCTTCTGAATGCACACAGATTTATAATTACACAAAGTAAATTTAAAACTCTCCAAAGTATATATCATCATGTTCTTTTGATATTTGTTACATATATAAATTAACTAAAATTGTAATGCAACAATCTGGCTCGTGTCCTGATGTGTCATCTGAATGCACACCGATTTACCTGTGCATAAAGTAAATTTAATTCTCTAAAGTATATATCATCATGCTCTTTTGATACTTGGTACATATATAAGTTAACTAAAGTTGTGATGGAACAATCTGATATTTGTTATATGATATTTGTTACATATATAAGTCAACTAAAATTGTAATGGAACAATCTGGCTCGTGTCCAGATGTGTCCTCTGAATGCACACCGGTTTACCTGTGCAAAAAGTAAGTTTAAAACTCTCTAAAGTATATATCATCATGGTCGTTTGATACTTGGTACATATATAAGTTAACTGAAATATTGATGGAACAATCTGGCTCGGTTCCTGATGTTTCGTCTGAATGCACACAGATTTACCATTACATAAAGTAAATTTAAAACTCTCCAAAGTATATATCATCATGTTCTTTTGATATTTGTTACATATATAAATTAACTAAAATTGTAATGCAACAATCTGGCTCGTGTCCTGATGTGTCATCTGAATGCACACCGATTTACCTGTGCATAAAGTAAATTTAATTCTCTAAAGTATATATCATCATGCTCTTTTGATACTTGGTACATATATAAGTTAACTAAAGTTGTGATGGAACAATCTGGCTGGTGTCCTGATGTATCGTCTGAATGCACACAGATTGACCATTACATAAAGTGTATTTAAAACTCTCCAAAGTATATATCATCATGTTCTTTTGATATTTGTTAATACATACATAAGTTAATTAAAATTGTGATGGAACAATCTGGCTCGTGTCTTGATGTGTCCTCTGAATGCACACAGATTTACCATAACATAAAGTAAATTTAAATCCCTCCAAAGTATATATCATCATGTTCTTTTGATATTTGTTATATTAGTTAACTAAAGTTGTAATGGAACGATCTGGCTCGTGTCCTGATGTGTCGTCTGAATAACACAGATTTACCATTACATAAAGTAAATTTAAAACTCTCCAAAGTATATATCATCATGTTCTTTTGATATTTGTTACATATATAAATTAACTAAAATTGTAATGCAACAATCTGGCTCGTGTCCTGATGTGTCATCTGAATGCACACCGATTTACCTGTGCATAAAGTAAATTTAATTCTCTAAAGTATATATCATCATGCTCTTTTGATACTTGGTACATATATAAGTTAACTAAAGTTGTGATGGAACAATCTGGCTGGTGTCCTGATGTATCGTCTAAATGCACACAGATTGACCATTACATAAAGTGTATTTAAAACTCTCCAAAGTATATATCATTATGTTCTTTTGATATTTGTTAATACATATATAAGTTAATTAAAATTGTGATGGAACAATCTGGCTCGTGTCTTGATGTGTCCTCTGAATGCACACAGATTTACCATTACATAAAGTAAATTTAAATCCCTCCAAAGTATATATATATATCATCATGTTCTTTTGATATTTGTTATATTAGTTAACTAAAGTTGTAATGGAACGATCTGGCTCGTGTCCTGATGTGTCGTCTGAATAACACAGATTTACCATTACATAAAGTAAATTTAAAACTCTCCAAAGTATACATCATGTTGTTTTGATCTTTGTTATATATATATATATATGTATATATATAAGTTACCTAAAATTGTGATGGAACAAACTGGCTTGTGTCCTGATGTGTCGTCTGAATGCACACAGATTTATAATTACACAAAGTAAATTTAAAACTCTCCAAAGTATATATATATATCATCATGTTCTTTTGATATTTGTTAGATAAGTTAACTAAAGTTGTAATGGAACAATCTGGCTCGTGTCCTGCTAGGTCGTCTGAATCACACAGATTTACCATTACATAAAGTAAATTTAAAACTCTCTAAAGTATATATCATCATGTTCTTTTGATATTTGTTATATATATATATATATATATATATATATATATATATATATATATATATATATATATATATATATATATATATAAGTTAACTAAAATTGTGATGGAACAATCTGGCTTGTGTCCTCATGTCTCTTCTGAATGCACACAGATTTATAATTACACAAAGTAAATTTAAAACTCTCCAAAGTATATATCATCATGTTCTTTTGATATTTGTTTCATATATAAGTCAACTAAAATTGTAATGGAACAATCTGGCTCGTCTCCTGATGTGTCGTGTGAATGCACACAGATTTACAATTAGATAAAGTAAATTTAAAACTCTCCAAAGTATATATAATCATGCTCTTTTGATACTTGGTTCATATATAAGTTAACTAAAGTTGTCATGGAACAATCTAGCTCGTGTCCTGATGTATCCTCTGAATGCACACAGATTTACCATTACCTAAAGTAAATTTAAAACTCTCCAAAGTATATATCATCATGTTCTTTTGATATTTGTTAATACATATATAAGTTAACTAAAGTTGTAATGGAACAATCTGGCTCGTCTCCTGATAGGTCGTCCGAATCACACAGATTTACCATTACATAAAGTAAATTTAAAACTCTCTAAAGTATATATCATCATGTTCTTTTGATATTTGTTACATATATAAATTAACTAAAATTGTAATGCAACAATCTGGCTTGTGTCCTGATGTGTCATCTGAATGCACACCGATTTACCTGTGCATAAAGTAAATTTAATTCTCTAAAGTATATATCATCATGCTCTTTTGATACTTGGTACATATATAAGTTAACTAAAGTTGTGATCGAACAATCTGATATTTGTTATATGATATTTGTTACATATATAAGTCAACTAAAATTGTAATGGAACAATCTGGCTCGTGTCCAGATGTGTCCTCTGAATGCACACCGGTTTACCTGTGCAAAAAGTAAGTTTAAAACTCTCTAAAGTATATATCATCATGGTCGTTTGATACTTGGTACATATATAAGTAAACTGAAATATTGATGGAACAATCTGGCTCGGTTCCTGATGTTTCGTCTGAATGCACACAGATTTACCATTACATAAAGTAAATTTAAAACTCTCCAAAGTATATATCATCATGTTCTTTTGATATTTGTTACATATATAAATTAACTAAAATTGTAATGCAACAATCTGGCTCGTGTCCTGATGTGTCATCTGAATGCACACCGATTTACCTGTGCATAAAGTAAATTTAATTCTCTAAAGTATATATCATCATGCTCTTTTGATACTTGGTACATATATAAGTTAACTAAAGTTGTGATGGAACAATCTGGCTGGTGTCCTGATGTATCGTCTGAATGCACACAGATTGACCATTACATAAAGTGTATTTAAAACTCTCCAAAGTATATATCATCATGTTCTTTTGATATTTGTTATATTAGTTAACTAAAGTTGTAATGGAACGATCTGGCTCGTGTCCTGATGTGTCGTCTGAATAACACAGATTTACCATTACATAAAGTAAATTTAAAACTCTCCAAAGTATACATCATGTTGTTTTGATCTTTGTTATATATATATATATGTATATATATAAGTTACCTAAAATTGTGATGGAACAAACTGGCTTGTGTCCTGATGTGTCGTCTGAATGCACACAGATTTATAATTACACAAAGTAAATTTAAAACTCTCCAAAGTATATATATATATCATCATGTTCTTTTGATATTTGTTAGATAAGTTAACTAAAGTTGTAATGGAACAATCTGGCTCGTGTCCTGCTAGGTCGTCTGAATCACACAGATTTACCATTACATAAAGTAAATTTAAAACTCTCTAAAGTATATATCATCATGTTCTTTTGATATTTGTTATATATATATATATATATATATATATATATATATATATATATATATATTAACTAAAATTGTGATGGAACAATCTGGCTTGTGTCCTCATGTCTCTTCTGAATGCACACAGATTTATAATTACACAAAGTAAATTTAAAACTCTCCAAAGTATATATCATCATGTTCTTTTGATATTTGTTTCATATATAAGTCAACTAAAATTGTAATGGAACAATCTGGCTCGTCTCCTGATGTGTCGTGTGAATGCACACAGATTTACAATTAGATAAAGTAAATTTAAAACTCTCCAAAGTATATATAATCATGCTCTTTTGATACTTGGTTCATATATAAGTTAACTAAAGTTGTCATGGAACAATCTAGCTCGTGTCCTGATGTATCCTCTGAATGCACACAGATTTACCATTACCTAAAGTAAATTTAAAACTCTCCAAAGTATATATCATCATGTTCTTTTGATATTTGTTAATACATATATAAGTTAACTAAAGTTGTAATGGAACAATCTGGCTCGTCTCCTGATAGGTCGTCCGAATCACACAGATTTACCATTACATAAAGTAAATTTAAAACTCTCTAAAGTATATATCATCATGTTCTTTTGATATTTGTTACATATATAAATTAACTAAAATTGTAATGCAACAATCTGGCTCGTGTCCTGATGTGTCATCTGAATGCACACCGATTTACCTGTGCATAAAGTAAATTTAATTCTCTAAAGTATATATCATCATGCTCTTTTGATACTTGGTACATATATAAGTTAACTAAAGTTGTGATGGAACAATCTGATATTTGTTATATGATATTTGTTACATATATCAGTCAACTAAAATTGTAATGGAACAATCTGGCTCGTGTCCAGATGTGTCCTCTGAATGCACACCGGTTTACCTGTGCAAAAAGTAAGTTTAAAACTCTCTAAAGTATATATCATCATGGTTGTTTGATACTTGGTACATATATAAGTTAACTGAAATATTGATGGAACAATCTGGCTCGGTTCCTGATGTTTCGTCTGAATGCACACAGATTTACCATTACATAAAGTAAATTTAAAACTCTCCAAAGTATATATCATCATGTTCTTTTGATATTTGTTACATATATAAATTAACTAAAATTGTAATGCAACAATCTGGCTCGTGTCCTGATGTGTCATCTGAATGCACACCGATTTACCTGTGCATAAAGTAAATTTAATTCTCTAAAGTATATATCATCATGCTCTTTTGATACTTGGTACATATATAAGTTAACTAAAGTTGTGATGGAACAATCTGGCTGGTGTCCTGATGTATCGTCTGAATGCACACAGATTGACCATTACATAAAGTGTATTTAAAACTCTCCAAAGTATATATCATCATGTTCTTTTGATATTTGTTATATTAGTTAACTAAAGTTGTAATGGAACGATCTGGCTCGTGTCCTGATGTGTCGTCTGAATAACACAGATTTACCATTACATAAAGTAAATTTAAAACTCTCCAAAGTATACATCATGTTGTTTTGATCTTTGTTATATATATATATATGTATATATATAAGTTACCTAAAATTGTGATGGAACAAACTGGCTTGTGTCCTGATGTGTCGTCTGAATGCACACAGATTTATAATTACACAAAGTAAATTTAAAACTCTCCAAAGTATATATATATATCATCATGTTCTTTTGATATTTGTTAGATAAGTTAACTAAAGTTGTAATGGAACAATCTGGCTCGTGTCCTGCTAGGTCGTCTGAATCACACAGATTTACCATTACATAAAGTAAATTTAAAACTCTCTAAAGTATATATCATCATGTTCTTTTGATATTTGTTATATATATATATATATATATATATATATATATATATATATATATATATTAACTAAAATTGTGATGGAACAATCTGGCTTGTGTCCTCATGTCTCTTCTGAATGCACACAGATTTATAATTACACAAAGTAAATTTAAAACTCTCCAAAGTATATATCATCATGTTCTTTTGATATTTGTTTCATATATAAGTCAACTAAAATTGTAATGGAACAATCTGGCTCGTCTCCTGATGTGTCGTGTGAATGCACACAGATTTACAATTAGATAAAGTAAATTTAAAACTCTCCAAAGTATATATAATCATGCTCTTTTGATACTTGGTTCATATATAAGTTAACTAAAGTTGTCATGGAACAATCTAGCTCGTGTCCTGATGTATCCTCTGAATGCACACAGATTTACCATTACCTAAAGTAAATTTAAAACTCTCCAAAGTATATATCATCATGTTCTTTTGATATTTGTTAATACATATATAAGTTAACTAAAGTTGTAATGGAACAATCTGGCTCGTCTCCTGATAGGTCGTCCGAATCACACAGATTTACCATTACATAAAGTAAATTTAAAACTCTCTAAAGTATATATCATCATGTTCTTTTGATATTTGTTACATATATAAATTAACTAAAATTGTAATGCAACAATCTGGCTCGTGTCCTGATGTGTCATCTGAATGCACACCGATTTACCTGTGCATAAAGTAAATTTAATTCTCTAAAGTATATATCATCATGCTCTTTTGATACTTGGTACATATATAAGTTAACTAAAGTTGTGATGGAACAATCTGATATTTGTTATATGATATTTGTTACATATATCAGTCAACTAAAATTGTAATGGAACAATCTGGCTCGTGTCCAGATGTGTCCTCTGAATGCACACCGGTTTACCTGTGCAAAAAGTAAGTTTAAAACTCTCTAAAGTATATATCATCATGGTTGTTTGATACTTGGTACATATATAAGTTAACTGAAATATTGATGGAACAATCTGGCTCGGTTCCTGATGTTTCGTCTGAATGCACACAGATTTACCATTACATAAAGTAAATTTAAAACTCTCCAAAGTATATATCATCATGTTCTTTTGATATTTGTTACATATATAAATTAACTAAAATTGTAATGCAACAATCTGGCTCGTGTCCTGATGTGTCATCTGAATGCACACCGATTTACCTGTGCATAAAGTAAATTTAATTCTCTAAAGTATATATCATCATGCTCTTTTGATACTTGGTACATATATAAGTTAACTAAAGTTGTGATGGAACAATCTGGCTGGTGTCCTGATGTATCGTCTGAATGCACACAGATTGACCATTACATAAAGTGTATTTAAAACTCTCCAAAGTATATATCATCATGTTCTTTTGATATTTGTTAATACATACGTAAGTTAATTAAAATTGTGATGGAACAATCTGGCTCGTGTCTTGATGTGTCCTCTGAATGCACACAGATTTACCATTACATAAAGTAAATTTAAATCCCTCCAAAGTATATATCATCATGTTCTTTTGATATTTGTTAATACATATATAAGTTAACTAAAGTTGTAATGGAACAATCTGGCTCGTCTCCTGATAGGTCGTCCGAATCACACAGATTTACCATTACATAAAGTAAATTTAAAACTCTCTAAAGTATATATCATCATGTTCTTTTGATATTTGTTACATATATAAATTAACTAAAATTGTAATGCAACAATCTGGCTCGTGTCCTGATGTGTCATCTGAATGCACACCGATTTACCTGTGCATAAAGTAAATTTAATTCTCTAAAGTATATATCATCATGCTCTTTTGATACTTGGTACATGTATAAGTTAACTAAAGTTGTGATGGAACAATCTGATATTTTTTATATGATATTTGTTACATATATAAGTCAACTAAAATTGTAATGGAACAATCTGGCTCGTGTCCAGATGTGTCCTCTGAATGCACACCGGTTTACCTGTGCAAAAAGTAAGTTTAAAACTCTCTAAAGTATATATCATCATGGTCGTTTGATACTTGGTACATATATAAGTTAACTGAAATATTGATGGAACAATCTGGCTCGGTTCCTGATGTTTCGTCTGAATGCACACAGATTTACCATTACATAAAGTAAATTTAAAACTCTCCAAAGTATATATCATCATGTTCTTTTTATATTTGTTACATATATAAATTAACTAAAATTGTAATGCAACAATCTGGCTCGTGTCCTGATGTGTCATCTGAATGCACACCGATTTACCTGTGCATAAAGTAAATTTAATTCTCTAAAGTATATATCATCATGCTCTTTTGATACTTGGTACATATATAAGTTAACTAAAGTTGTGATGGAACAATCTGGCTGGTGTCCTGATGTATCGTCTAAATGCACACAGATTGACCATTACATAAAGTGTATTTAAAACTCTCCAAAGTATATATCATTATGTTCTTTTGATATTTGTTAATACATATATAAGTTAATTAAAATTGTGATGGAACAATCTGGCTCGTGTCTTGATGTGTCCTCTGAATGCACACAGATTTACCATTACATAAAGTAAATTTAAATCCCTCCAAAGTATATATATATATCATCATGTTCTTTTGATATTTGTTATATTAGTTAACTAAAGTTGTAATGGAACGATCTGGCTCGTGTCCTGATGTGTCGTCTGAATAACACAGATTTACCATTACATAAAGTAAATTTAAAACTCTCCAAAGTATATATCATCATGTTCTTTTGATATTTGTTACATATATAAATTAACAAAAATTGTAATGCAACAATCTGGCTCGTGTCCTGATGTGTCATCTGAATGCACACCGATTTACCTGTGCATAAAGTAAATTTAATTCTCTAAAGTATATATCATCATGCTCTTTTGATACTTGGTACATATATAAGTTAACTAAAGTTGTGATGGAACAATCTGGCTGGTGTCCTGATGTATCGTCTAAATGCACACAGATTGACCATTACATAAAGTGTATTTAAAACTCTCCAAAGTATATATCATTATGTTCTTTTGATATTTGTTAATACATATATAAGTTAATTAAAATTGTGATGGAACAATCTGGCTCGTGTCTTGATGTGTCCTCTGAATGCACACAGATTTACCATTACATAAAGTAAATTTAAATCCCTCCAAAGTATATATATATATCATCATGTTCTTTTGATATTTGTTATATTAGTTAACTAAAGTTGTAATGGAACGATCTGGCTCGTGTCCTGATGTGTCGTCTGAATAACACAGATTTACCATTACATAAAGTAAATTTAAAACTCTCCAAAGTATACATCATGTTGTTTTGATCTTTGTTATATATATATATATATGTATATATATATAAGTTACCTAAAATTGTGATGGAACAAACTGGCTTGTGTCCTGATGTGTCGTCTGAATGCACACAGATTTATAATTACACAAAGTAAATTTAAAACTCTCCAAAGTATATATCATCATGTTCTTTTGATATTTGTTACATATATAAGTCAACTAAAATTGTAATGGAACAATCTGGCTCGTCTCCTGATGTGTCGTGTGAATGCACACAGATTTACACTTAGATAAAGTAAATTTAAAACTCTCCAAAGTATATATAATCATGCTCTTTTGATACTTGGTACATATATAACTTAACTAAAGTTGTCATGGAACAATCTAGCTCGTGTCCTGATGTATCCTCTGAATGCACACAGATTTACCATTACCTAAAGTAAATTTAAAACTCTCCAAAGTATATATCATCATGTTCTTTTGATATTTGTTAATACATATATAAGTTAACTAAAGTTGTAATGGAACAATCTGGCTCGTCTCCTGATAGGTCGTCCGAATCACACAGATTTACCATTACATAAAGTAAATTTAAAACTCTCTAAAGTATATATCATCATGTTCTTTTGATATTTGTTACATATATAAATTAACTAAAATTGTAATGCAACAATCTGGCTCGTGTCCTGATGTGTCATCTGAATGCACACCGATTTACCTGTGCATAAAGTAAATTTAATTCTCTAAAGTATATATCATCATGCTCTTTTGATACTTGGTACAAATATAACTTAACTAAAGTTGTGATGGAACAATCTGGCTGGTGTCCTGATGTATCGTCTGAATGCACACAGATTGACCATTGCATAAAGTGTATTTAAAACTCTCCAAAGTATATATCATCATGTTCTTTTGATATTTGTTAATACATATATAAGTTAATTAAAATTGTGATGGAGCAATCTGGCTCGTGTCTTGATGTGTCCTCTGAATGCACACAGATTTACCATTACATAAAGTAAATTTAAATCCCTCCAAAGTATATATATATATCATCATGTTCTTTTGATATTTGTTATATTAGTTAACTAAAGTTGTAATGGAACGATGTGGCTCGTGTCCTGATGTGTCGTCTGAATCACACAGATTTATTATTACATAAAGTAAATTTAAAACTCTCCAAAGTATACATCATCATGTTGTTTTGATCTTTGTTATATATATATATATATATATATATATATGTATATATATAAGTTACCTAAAATTGTGATGGAACAATCTGGCTTGTGTCCTGATGTGTCGTCTGAATGCACACAGATTTACAATTACATAAAGTAATTTTAAAACTCTCCAAAGTATATATCATCATGTTCTTTTGATATTTGTTACATATATAAATTAACTAAAATTGTAATGCAACAATCTGGCTCGTGTCCTGATGTGTCATCTGAATGCACACCGATTTACCTGTGCATAAAGTAAATTTAATTCTCTAAAGTATATATCATCATGCTCTTTTGATACTTGGTACATATATAAGTTAACTAAAGTTGTGATGGAACAATCTGGCTGGTGTCCTGATGTATCGTCTGAATGCACACAGATTGACCATTACATAAAGTGTATTTAAAACTCTCCAAAGTATATATCATCATGTTCTTTTGATATTTGTTAATACATACGTAAGTTAATTAAAATTGTGATGGAACAATCTGGCTCGTGTCTTGATGTGTCCTCTGAATGCACACAGATTTACCATTACATAAAGTAAATTTAAATCCCTCCAAAGTATATATCATCATGTTCTTTTGATATTTGTTAATACATATATAAGTTAACTAAAGTTGTAATGGAACAATCTGGCTCGTCTCCTGATAGGTCGTCCGAATCACACAGATTTACCATTACATAAAGTAAATTTAAAACTCTCTAAAGTATATATCATCATGTTCTTTTGATATTTGTTACATATATAAATTAACTAAAATTGTAATGCAACAATCTGGCTCGTGTCCTGATGTGTCATCTGAATGCACACCGATTTACCTGTGCATAAAGTAAATTTAATTCTCTAAAGTATATATCATCATGCTCTTTTGATACTTGGTACATGTATAAGTTAACTAAAGTTGTGATGGAACAATCTGATATTTTTTATATGATATTTGTTACATATATAAGTCAACTAAAATTGTAATGGAACAATCTGGCTCGTGTCCAGATGTGTCCTCTGAATGCACACCGGTTTACCTGTGCAAAAAGTAAGTTTAAAACTCTCTAAAGTATATATCATCATGGTCGTTTGATACTTGGTACATATATAAGTTAACTGAAATATTGATGGAACAATCTGGCTCGGTTCCTGATGTTTCGTCTGAATGCACACAGATTTACCATTACATAAAGTAAATTTAAAACTCTCCAAAGTATATATCATCATGTTCTTTTTATATTTGTTACATATATAAATTAACTAAAATTGTAATGCAACAATCTGGCTCGTGTCCTGATGTGTCATCTGAATGCACACCGATTTACCTGTGCATAAAGTAAATTTAATTCTCTAAAGTATATATCATCATGCTCTTTTGATACTTGGTACATATATAAGTTAACTAAAGTTGTGATGGAACAATCTGGCTGGTGTCCTGATGTATCGTCTAAATGCACACAGATTGACCATTACATAAAGTGTATTTAAAACTCTCCAAAGTATATATCATTATGTTCTTTTGATATTTGTTAATACATATATAAGTTAATTAAAATTGTGATGGAACAATCTGGCTCGTGTCTTGATGTGTCCTCTGAATGCACACAGATTTACCATTACATAAAGTAAATTTAAATCCCTCCAAAGTATATATATATATCATCATGTTCTTTTGATATTTGTTATATTAGTTAACTAAAGTTGTAATGGAACGATCTGGCTCGTGTCCTGATGTGTCGTCTGAATAACACAGATTTACCATTACATAAAGTAAATTTAAAACTCTCCAAAGTATATATCATCATGTTCTTTTGATATTTGTTACATATATAAATTAACAAAAATTGTAATGCAACAATCTGGCTCGTGTCCTGATGTGTCATCTGAATGCACACCGATTTACCTGTGCATAAAGTAAATTTAATTCTCTAAAGTATATATCATCATGCTCTTTTGATACTTGGTACATATATAAGTTAACTAAAGTTGTGATGGAACAATCTGGCTGGTGTCCTGATGTATCGTCTAAATGCACACAGATTGACCATTACATAAAGTGTATTTAAAACTCTCCAAAGTATATATCATTATGTTCTTTTGATATTTGTTAATACATATATAAGTTAATTAAAATTGTGATGGAACAATCTGGCTCGTGTCTTGATGTGTCCTCTGAATGCACACAGATTTACCATTACATAAAGTAAATTTAAATCCCTCCAAAGTATATATATATATCATCATGTTCTTTTGATATTTGTTATATTAGTTAACTAAAGTTGTAATGGAACGATCTGGCTCGTGTCCTGATGTGTCGTCTGAATAACACAGATTTACCATTACATAAAGTAAATTTAAAACTCTCCAAAGTATACATCATGTTGTTTTGATCTTTGTTATATATATATATATATGTATATATATATAAGTTACCTAAAATTGTGATGGAACAAACTGGCTTGTGTCCTGATGTGTCGTCTGAATGCACACAGATTTATAATTACACAAAGTAAATTTAAAACTCTCCAAAGTATATATCATCATGTTCTTTTGATATTTGTTACATATATAAGTCAACTAAAATTGTAATGGAACAATCTGGCTCGTCTCCTGATGTGTCGTGTGAATGCACACAGATTTACACTTAGATAAAGTAAATTTAAAACTCTCCAAAGTATATATAATCATGCTCTTTTGATACTTGGTACATATATAAGTTAACTAAAGTTGTCATGGAACAATCTAGCTCGTGTCCTGATGTATCCTCTGAATGCACACAGATTTACCATTACCTAAAGTAAATTTAAAACTCTCCAAAGTATATATCATCATGTTCTTTTGATATTTGTTAATACATATATAAGTTAACTAAAGTTGTAATGGAACAATCTGGCTCGTCTCCTGATAGGTCGTCCGAATCACACAGATTTACCATTACATAAAGTAAATTTAAAACTCTCTAAAGTATATATCATCATGTTCTTTTGATATTTGTTACATATATAAATTAACTAAAATTGTAATGCAACAATCTGGCTCGTGTCCTGATGTGTCATCTGAATGCACACCGATTTACCTGTGCATAAAGTAAATTTAATTCTCTAAAGTATATATCATCATGCTCTTTTGATACTTGGTACAAATATAACTTAACTAAAGTTGTGATGGAACAATCTGGCTGGTGTCCTGATGTATCGTCTGAATGCACACAGATTGACCATTGCATAAAGTGTATTTAAAACTCTCCAAAGTATATATCATCATGTTCTTTTGATATTTGTTAATACATATATAAGTTAATTAAAATTGTGATGGAGCAATCTGGCTCGTGTCTTGATGTGTCCTCTGAATGCACACAGATTTACCATTACATAAAGTAAATTTAAATCCCTCCAAAGTATATATATATATCATCATGTTCTTTTGATATTTGTTATATTAGTTAACTAAAGTTGTAATGGAACGATGTGGCTCGTGTCCTGATGTGTCGTCTGAATCACACAGATTTATTATTACATAAAGTAAATTTAAAACTCTCCAAAGTATACATCATCATGTTGTTTTGATCTTTGTTATATATATATATATATATATATATATATATGTATATATATAAGTTACCTAAAATTGTGATGGAACAATCTGGCTTGTGTCCTGATGTGTCGTCTGAATGCACACAGATTTACAATTACATAAAGTAATTTTAAAACTCTCCAAAGTATATATCATCATGTTCTTTTGATATTTGTTACATATATAAATTAACTAAAATTGTAATGCAACAATCTGGCTCGTGTCCTGATGTGTCATCTGAATGCACACCGATTTACCTGTGCATAAAGTAAATTTAATTCTCTAAAGTATATATCATCATGCTCTTTTGATACTTGGTACATATATAAGTTAACTAAAGTTGTGATGGAACAATCTGATATTTGTTATATGATATTTGTTACATATATAAGTCAACTAAAATTGTAATGGAACAATCTGGCTCGTGTCCAGATGTGTCCTCTGAATGCACACCGGTTTACCTGTGCAAAAAGTAAGTTTAAAACTCTCTAAAGTATATATCATCATGGTCGTTTGATACTTGGTACATATATAAGTTAACTGAAATATTGATGGAACAATCTGGCTCGGTTCCTGATGTTTCGTCTGAATGCACACAGATTTACCATTACATAAAGTAAATTTAAAACTCTCCAAAGTATATATCATCATGTTCTTTTGATATTTGTTACATATATAAATTAACTAAAATTGTAATGCAACAATCTGGCTCGTGTCCTGATGTGTCATCTGAATGCACACCGATTTACCTGTGCATAAAGTAAATTTAATTCTCTAAAGTATATATCATCATGCTCTTTTGATACTTGGTACATATATAAGTTAACTAAAGTTGTGATGGAACAATCTGGCTGGTGTCCTGATGTATCGTCTGAATGCACACAGATTTACCATTACATAAAGTGTATTTAAAACTCTCCAAAGTATATATCATCATGTTCTTTTGATATTTGTTAATACATATATAAGTTAACTAAAGTTGTAATGGAACAATCTGGCTCGTCTCCTGATAGGTCGTCCGAATCACACAGATTTACCATTACATAAAGTAAATTTAAAACTCTCTAAAGTATATATCATCATGTTCTTTTGATATTAGTTACATATATAAATTAACTAAAATTGTAATGCAACAATCTGGCTCGTGTCCTGATGTGTCATCTGAATGCACACCGATTTACCTGTGCATAAAGTAAATTTAATTCTCTAAAGTATATATCATCATGCTCTTTTGATACTTGGTACATATATAAGTTAACTAAAGTTGTGATGGAACAATCTGATATTTGTTATATGATATTTGTTACATATATAAGTCAACTAAAATTGTAATGGAACAATCTGGCTCGTGTCCAGATGTGTCCTCTGAATGCACACCGGTTTACCTGTGCAAAAAGTAAGTTTAAAACTCTCTAAAGTATATATCATCATGGTCGTTTGATACTTGGTACATATATAAGTTAACTGAAATATTGATGGAACAATCTGGCTCGGTTCCTGATGTTTCGTCTGAATGCACACAGATTTACCATTACATAAAGTAAATTTAAAACTCTCCAAAGTATACATCATGTTGTTTTGATCTTTGTTATATATATATATATATGTATATATATAAGTTACCTAAAATTGTGATGGAACAAACTGGCTTGTGTCCTGATGTGTCGTCTGAATGCACACAGATTTATAATTACACAAAGTAAATTTAAAACTCTTCAAAGTATATATATATATCATCATGTTCTTTTGATATTTGTTAGATAAGTTAACTAAAGTTGTAATGGAACAATCTGGCTCGTGTCCTGCTAGGTCGTCTGAATCACACAGATTTACCATTACATAAAGTAAATTTAAAACTCTCTAAAGTATATATCATCATGTTCTTTTGATATTTGTTATATATATATATATATATATATATATATATATATATATATATATATATATATATATATATATATATATATATATATATATATATATATATAAGTTAACTAAAATTGTGATGGAACAATCTGGCTTGTGTCCTCATGTCTCTTCTGAATGCACACAGATTTATAATTACACAAAGTAAATTTAAAACTCTCCAAAGTATATATCATCATGTTCTTTTGATATTTGTTTCATATATAAGTCAACTAAAATTGTAATGGAACAATCTGGCTCGTCTCCTGATGTGTCGTGTGAATGCACACAGATTTACAATTAGATAAAGTAAATTTAAAACTCTCCAAAGTATATATAATCATGCTCTTTTGATACTTGGTTCATATATAAGTTAACTAAAGTTGTCATGGAACAATCTAGCTCGTGTCCTGATGTATCCTCTGAATGCACACAGATTTACCATTACCTAAAGTAAATTTAAAACTCTCCAAAGTATATATCATCATGTTCTTTTGATATTTGTTAATACATATATAAGTTAACTAAAGTTGTAATGGAACAATCTAGCTCGTCTCCTGATAGGTCGTCCGAATCACACAGATTTACCATTACATAAAGTAAATTTAAAACTCTCTAAAGTATATATCATCATGTTCTTTTGATATTTGTTACATATATAAATTAACTAAAATTGTAATGCAACAATCTGGCTCGTGTCCTGATGTGTCATCTGAATGCACACCGATTTACCTGTGCATAAAGTAAATTTAATTCTCTAAAGTATATATCATCATGCTCTTTTGATACTTGGTACATATATAAGTTAACTAAAGTTGTGATGGAACAATCTGATATTTGTTATATGATATTTGTTACATATATAAGTCAACTAAAATTTACCATTACATAAAGTAAATTTAAAACTCTCCAAAGTATACATCATCATGTTGTTTTGATCTTTGTTATATATATATATATATATATATATATATATATATATATATATATATATATATATATATATATATATATATATGTATATATATAAGTTACCTAAAATTGTGATGGAACAATCTGGCTTGTGTCCTGATGTGTCGTCTGAATGGACACAGATTTACAATTACATAAAGTAAATTTAAAACTCTCCAAAGTATATATCATCATGTTCTTTTGATATTTGTTACATATATAAGTCAACTAAAATTGTAATGGAACAATCTGGCTCGTGTCCTGATAGGTCGTCTGAATCACACAGATTTACCATTACATAAAGTAAATTTAAAACTCTCTAAAGTATATATCATCATGTTCTTTTGATATTTGTTATATATATAAATATATATAAGTTAACTAAAGTTGTAATGGAACGATCTGGCTCGTGTCCTGATGTGTCGTCTGAATCACACAGATTTACCATTACATAAAGTAAATTTAAAACTCTCTAAAGTATATATCATCATGTTCTTTTGATATTTGTTATATATATATAAGTTAACTAAAGTTGTGATGGAACAATCTCGCTCATGTCCTGGTGTGTCGTCTGAATGCACACAGATTTACCATTACATAAAGTAAATTTAAAACTCTCCAAAGTATATATCATCATGTTCTTTTGATATTTGTTGCATGTATAAGTTAACTAAAGTTGTAATGGAACAATCCCGCTCGTGTCCAGATGTGTGGTCTGAATGCACACACATTTACCGTTACATAAAGTAAATTTAAAACTCTCCAAAGTATATATCATCATGTTCTTTTGATATTTGTTAATACATATATAAGTTAACTAAAGTTGTAATGGAACAATCTGGCTCGTCTCCTGATAGGTCGTCCGAATCACACAGATTTACCATTACATAAAGTAAATTTAAAACTCTCTAAAGTATATATCATCATGTTCTTTTGATATTTGTTACATATATAAATTAACTAAAATTGTAATGCAACAATCTGGCTCGTGTCCTGATGTGTCATCTGAATGCACACCGATTTACCTGTGCATAAAGTAAATTTAATTCTCTAAAGTATATATCATCATGCTCTTTTGATACTTGGTACATATATAAGTTAACTAAAGTTGTGATGGAACAATCTGATATTTGTTATATGATATTTGTTACATATATAAGTCAACTAAAATTGTAATGGAACAATCTGGCTCGTGTCCAGATGTGTCCTCTGAATGCACACCGGTTTACCTGTGCAAAAAGTAAGTTTAAAACTCTCTAAAGTATATATCATCATGGTCGTTTGATACTTGGTACATATATAAGTTAACTGAAATATTGATGGAACAATCTGGCTCGGTTCCTGATGTTTCGTCTGAATGCACACAGATTTACCATTACATAAAGTAAATTTAAAACTCTCCAAAGTATATATCATCATGTTCTTTTGATATTTGTTACATATATAAATTAACTAAAATTGTAATGCAACAATCTGGCTCGTGTCCTGATGTGTCATCTGAATGCACACCGATTTACCTGTGCATAAAGTAAATTTAATTCTCTAAAGTATATATCATCATGCTCTTTTGATACTTGGTACATATATAAGTTAACTAAAGTTGTGATGGAACAATCTGGCTGGTGTCCTGATGTATCGTCTGAATGCACACAGATTGACCATTACATAAAGTGTATTTAAAACTCTCCAAAGTATATATCATCATGTTCTTTTGATATTTGTTATATTAATTAACTAAAGTTGTAATGGAACGATCTGGCTCGTGTCCTGATGTGTCGTCTGAATAACACAGATTTACCATTACATAAAGTAAATTTAAAACTCTCCAAAGTATATATCATCATGTTCTTTTGATATTTGTTACATATATAAATTAACTAAAATTGTAATGCAAGAATCTGGCTCGTGTCCTGATGTGTCATCTGAATGCACACCGATTTACCTGTGCATAAAGTAAATTTAATTCTCTAAAGTATATATCATCATGCTCTTTTGATACTTGGTACATATATAAGTTAACTAAAGTTGTGATGGAACAATCTGGCTGGTGTCCTGATGTATCGTCTAAATGCACACAGATTGACCATTACATAAAGTGTATTTAAAACTCTCCAAAGTATATATCATTATGTTCTTTTGATATTTGTTAATACATATATAAGTTAATTAAAATTGTGATGGAACAATCTGGCTCGTGTCTTGATGTGTCCTCTGAATGCACACAGATTTACCATTACATAAAGTAAATTTAAATCCCTCCAAAGTATATATATATATCATCATGTTCTTTTGATATTTGTTATATTAGTTAGCTAAAGTTGTAATGGAACGATCTGGCTCGTGTCCTGATGTGTCGTCTGAATAACACAGATTTACCATTACATAAAGTAAATTTAAAACTCTCCAAAGTATACATCATGTTGTTTTGATCTTTGTTATATATATATATATATGTATATATATAAGTTACCTAAAATTGTGATGGAACAAACTGGCTTGTGTCCTGATGTGTCGTCTGAATGCACACAGATTTATAATTACACAAAGTAAATTTAAAACTCTCCAAAGTATATATATATATCATCATGTTCTTTTGATATTTGTTAGATAAGTTAACTAAAGTTGTAATGGAACAATCTGGCTCGTGTCCTGCTAGGTCGTCTGAATCACACAGATTTACCATTACATAAAGTAAATTTAAAACTCTCTAAAGTATATATCATCATGTTCTTTTGATATTTGTTATATATATATATATATATATATATATATATATATATATATATATATATATATATATATATATATATATATATATATATATTAACTAAAATTGTGATGGAACAATCTGGCTTGTGTCCTCATGTCTCTTCTGAATGCACACAGATTTATAATTACACAAAGTAAATTTAAAACTCTCCAAAGTATATATCATCATGTTCTTTTGATATTTGTTTCATATATAAGTCAACTAAAATTGTAATGGAACAATCTGGCTCGTCTCCTGATGTGTCGTGTGAATGCACACAGATTTACAATTAGATAAAGTAAATTTAAAACTCTCCAAAGTATATATAATCATGCTCTTTTGATACTTGGTTCATATATAAGTTAACTAAAGTTGTCATGGAACAATCTAGCTCGTGTCCTGATGTATCCTCTGAATGCACACAGATTTACCATTACCTAAAGTAAATTTAAAACTCTCCAAAGTATATATCATCATGTTCTTTTGATATTTGTTAATACATATATAAGTTAACTAAAGTTGTAATGGAACAATCTGGCTCGTCTCCTGATAGGTCGTCCGAATCACACAGATTTACCATTACATAAAGTAAATTTAAAACTCTCTAAAGTATATATCATCATGTTCTTTTGATATTTGTTATATATATAAATTAACTAAAATTGTAATGCAACAATCTGGCTCGTGTCCTGATGTGTCATCTGAATGCACACCGATTTACCTGTGCATAAAGTAAATTTAATTCTCTAAAGTATATATCATCATGCTCTTTTGATACTTGGTACATATATAAGTTAACTAAAGTTGTGATGGAACAATCTGATATTTGTTATATGATATTTGTTACATATATAAGTCAACTAAAATTGTAATGGAACAATCTGGCTCGTGTCCAGATGTGTCCTCTGAATGCACACCGGTTTACCTGTGCAAAAAGTAAGTTTAAAACTCTCTAAAGTATATATCATCATGGTTGTTTGATACTTGGTACATATATAAGTTAACTGAAATATTGATGGAACAATCTGGCTCGGTTCCTGATGTTTCGTCTGAATGCACACAGATTTACCATTACATAAAGTAAATTTAAAACTCTCCAAAGTATATATCATCATGTTCTTTTGATATTTGTTACATATATAAATTAACTAAAATTGTAATGCAACAATCTGGCTCGTGTCCTGATGTGTCATCTGAATGCACACCGATTTACCTGTGCATAAAGTAAATTTAATTCTCTAAAGTATATATCATCATGCTCTTTTGATACTTGGTACATATATAAGTTAACTAAAGTTGTGATGGAACAATCTGGCTGGTGTCCTGATGTATCGTCTGAATGCACACAGATTGACCATTACATAAAGTGTATTTAAAACTCTCCAAAGTATATATCATCATGTTCTTTTGATATTTGTTAATACATACGTAAGTTAATTAAAATTGTGATGGAACAATCTGGCTCGTGTCTTGATGTGTCCTCTGAATGCACACAGATTTACCATTACATAAAGTAAATTTAAATCCCTCCAAAGTATATATCATCATGTTCTTTTGATATTTGTTAATACATATATAAGTTAACTAAAGTTGTAATGGAACAATCTGGCTCGTGTCCTGATAGGTCGTCCGAATCACACAGATTTACCATTACATAAAGTAAATTTAAAACTCTCTAAAGTATATATCATCATGTTCTTTTGATATTTGTTACATATATAAATTAACTAAAATTGTAATGCAACAATCTGGCTCGTGTCCTGATGTGTCATCTGAATGCACACCGATTTACCTGTGCATAAAGTAAATTTAATTCTCTAAAGTATATATCATCATGCTCTTTTGATACTTGGTACATATATAAGTTAACTAAAGTTGTGATGGAACAATCTGATATTTTTTATATGATATTTGTTACATATATAAGTCAACTAAAATTGTAATGGAACAATCTGGCTCGTGTCCAGATGTGTCCTCTGAATGCACACCGGTTTACCTGTGCAAAAAGTAAGTTTAAAACTCTCTAAAGTATATATCATCATGGTCGTTTGATACTTGGTACATATATAAGTTAACTGAAATATTGATGGAACAATCTGGCTCGGTTCCTGATGTTTCGTCTGAATGCACACAGATTTACCATTACATAAAGTAAATTTAAAACTCTCCAAAGTATATATCATCATGTTCTTTTGATATTTGTTACATATATAAATTAACTAAAATTGTAATGCAACAATCTGGCTCGTGTCCTGATGTGTCATCTGAATGCACACCGATTTACCTGTGCATAAAGTAAATTTAATTCTCTAAAGTATATATCATCATGCTCTTTTGATACTTGGTACATATATAAGTTAACTAAAGTTGTGATGGAACAATCTGGCTGGTGTCCTGATGTATCGTCTAAATGCACACAGATTGACCATTACATAAAGTGTATTTAAAACTCTCCAAAGTATATATCATTATGTTCTTTTGATATTTGTTAATACATATATAAGTTAATTAAAATTGTGATGGAACAATCTGGCTCGTGTCTTGATGTGTCCTCTGAATGCACACAGATTTACCATTACATAAAGTAAATTTAAATCCCTCCAAAGTATATATATATATCATCATGTTCTTTTGATATTTGTTATATTAGTTAACTAAAGTTGTAATGGAACGATCTGGCTCGTGTCCTGATGTGTCGTCTGAATAACACAGATTTACCATTACATAAAGTAAATTTAAAACTCTCCAAAGTATATATCATCATGTTCTTTTGATATTTGTTACATATATAAATTAACTAAAATTGTAATGCAACAATCTGGCTCGTGTCCTGATGTGTCATCTGAATGCACACCGATTTACCTGTGCATAAAGTAAATTTAATTCTCTAAAGTATATATCATCATGCTCTTTTGATACTTGGTACATATATAAGTTAACTAAAGTTGTGATGGAACAATCTGGCTGGTGTCCTGATGTATCGTCTAAATGCACACAGATTGACCATTACATAAAGTGTATTTAAAACTCTCCAAAGTATATATCATTATGTTCTTTTGATATTTGTTAATACATATATAAGTTAATTAAAATTGTGATGGAACAATCTGGCTCGTGTCTTGATGTGTCCTCTGAATGCACACAGATTTACCATTACATAAAGTAAATTTAAATCCCTCCAAAGTATATATATATATCATCATGTTCTTTTGATATTTGTTATATTAGTTAACTAAAGTTGTAATGGAACGATCTGGCTCGTGTCCTGATGTGTCGTCTGAATAACACAGATTTACCATTACATAAAGTAAATTTAAAACTCTCCAAAGTATACATCATGTTGTTTTGATCTTTGTTATATATATATATATATGTATATATATAAGTTACCTAAAATTGTGATGGAACAAACTGGCTTGTGTCCTGATGTGTCGTCTGAATGCACACAGATTTATAATTACACAAAGTAAATTTAAAACTCTCCAAAGTATATATATATATCATCATGTTCTTTTGATATTTGTTAGATAAGTTAACTAAAGTTGTAATGGAACAATCTGGCTCGTGTCCTGCTAGGTCGTCTGAATCACACAGATTTACCATTACATAAAGTAAATTTAAAACTCTCTAAAGTATATATCATCATGTTCTTTTGATATTTGTTATATATATATATATATATATATATATATATATATATATATATATATATATATATATATATATATATATATATATATATATATATATATATATATATATATAAGTTAACTAAAATTGTGATGGAACAATCTGGCTTGTGTCCTCATGTCTCTTCTGAATGCACACAGATTTATAATTACACAAAGTAAATTTAAAACTCTCCAAAGTATATATCATCATGTTCTTTTGATATTTGTTTCATATATAAGTCAACTAAAATTGTAATGGAACAATCTGGCTCGTCTCCTGATGTGTCGTGTGAATGCACACAGATTTACAATTAGATAAAGTAAATTTAAAACTCTCCAAAGTATATATAATCATGCTCTTTTGATACTTGGTTCATATATAAGTTAACTAAAGTTGTCATGGAACAATCTAGCTCGTGTCCTGATGTATCCTCTGAATGCACACAGATTTACCATTACCTAAAGTAAATTTAAAACTCTCCAAAGTATATATCATCATGTTCTTTTGATATTTGTTAATACATATATAAGTTAACTAAAGTTGTAATGGAACAATCTGGCTCGTCTCCTGATAGGTCGTCCGAATCACACAGATTTACCATTACATAAAGTAAATTTAAAACTCTCTAAAGTATATATCATCATGTTCTTTTGATATTTGTTACATATATAAATTAACTAAAATTGTAATGCAACAATCTGGCTTGTGTCCTGATGTGTCATCTGAATGCACACCGATTTACCTGTGCATAAAGTAAATTTAATTCTCTAAAGTATATATCATCATGCTCTTTTGATACTTGGTACATATATAAGTTAACTAAAGTTGTGATGGAACAATCTGATATTTGTTATATGATATTTGTTACATATATAAGTCAACTAAAATTGTAATGGAACAATCTGGCTCGTGTCCAGATGTGTCCTCTGAATGCACACCGGTTTACCTGTGCAAAAAGTAAGTTTAAAACTCTCTAAAGTATATATCATCATGGTCGTTTGATACTTGGTACATATATAAGTAAACTGAAATATTGATGGAACAATCTGGCTCGGTTCCTGATGTTTCGTCTGAATGCACACAGATTTACCATTACATAAAGTAAATTTAAAACTCTCCAAAGTATATATCATCATGTTCTTTTGATATTTGTTACATATATAAATTAACTAAAATTGTAATGCAACAATCTGGCTCGTGTCCTGATGTGTCATCTGAATGCACACCGATTTACCTGTGCATAAAGTAAATTTAATTCTCTAAAGTATATATCATCATGCTCTTTTGATACTTGGTACATATATAAGTTAACTAAAGTTGTGATGGAACAATCTGGCTGGTGTCCTGATGTATCGTCTGAATGCACACAGATTGACCATTACATAAAGTGTATTTAAAACTCTCCAAAGTATATATCATCATGTTCTTTTGATATTTGTTATATTAGTTAACTAAAGTTGTAATGGAACGATCTGGCTCGTGTCCTGATGTGTCGTCTGAATAACACAGATTTACCATTACATAAAGTAAATTTAAAACTCTCCAAAGTATACATCATGTTGTTTTGATCTTTGTTATATATATATATATGTATATATATAAGTTACCTAAAATTGTGATGGAACAAACTGGCTTGTGTCCTGATGTGTCGTCTGAATGCACACAGATTTATAATTACACAAAGTAAATTTAAAACTCTCCAAAGTATATATATATATCATCATGTTCTTTTGATATTTGTTAGATAAGTTAACTAAAGTTGTAATGGAACAATCTGGCTCGTGTCCTGCTAGGTCGTCTGAATCACACAGATTTACCATTACATAAAGTAAATTTAAAACTCTCTAAAGTATATATCATCATGTTCTTTTGATATTTGTTATATATATATATATATATATATATATATATATATATATATATATATATATATATAACTAAAATTGTGATGGAACAATCTGGCTTGTGTCCTCATGTCTCTTCTGAATGCACACAGATTTATAATTACACAAAGTAAATTTAAAACTCTCCAAAGTATATATCATCATGTTCTTTTGATATTTGTTTCATATATAAGTCAACTAAAATTGTAATGGAACAATCTGGCTCGTCTCCTCATGTGTCGTGTGAATGCACACAGATTTACAATTAGATAAAGTAAATTTAAAACTCTCCAAAGTATATATAATCATGCTCTTTTGATACTTGGTTCATATATAAGTTAACTAAAGTTGTCATGGAACAATCTAGCTCGTGTCCTGATGTATCCTCTGAATGCACACAGATTTACCATTACCTAAAGTAAATTTAAAACTCTCCAAAGTATATATCATCATGTTCTTTTGATATTTGTTAATACATATATAAGTTAACTAAAGTTGTAATGGAACAATCTGGCTCGTCTCCTGATAGGTCGTCCGAATCACACAGATTTACCATTACATAAAGTAAATTTAAAACTCTCTAAAGTATATATCATCATGTTCTTTTGATATTTGTTACATATATAAATTAACTAAAATTGTAATGCAACAATCTGGCTCGTGTCCTGATGTGTCATCTGAATGCACACCGATTTACCTGTGCATAAAGTAAATTTAATTCTCTAAAGTATATATCATCATGCTCTTTTGATACTTGGTACATATATAAGTTAACTAAAGTTGTGATGGAACAATCTGATATTTGTTATATGATATTTGTTACATATATCAGTCAACTAAAATTGTAATGGAACAATCTGGCTCGTGTCCAGATGTGTCCTCTGAATGCACACCGGTTTACCTGTGCAAAAAGTAAGTTTAAAACTCTCTAAAGTATATATCATCATGGTTGTTTGATACTTGGTACATATATAAGTTAACTGAAATATTGATGGAACAATCTGGCTCGGTTCCTGATGTTTCGTCTGAATGCACACAGATTTACCATTACATAAAGTAAATTTAAAACTCTCCAAAGTATATATCATCATGTTCTTTTGATATTTGTTACATATATAAATTAACTAAAATTGTAATGCAACAATCTGGCTCGTGTCCTGATGTGTCATCTGAATGCACACCGATTTACCTGTGCATAAAGTAAATTTAATTCTCTAAAGTATATATCATCATGCTCTTTTGATACTTGGTACATATATAAGTTAACTAAAGTTGTGATGGAACAATCTGGCTGGTGTCCTGATGTATCGTCTGAATGCACACAGATTGACCATTACATAAAGTGTATTTAAAACTCTCCAAAGTATATATCATCATGTTCTTTTGATATTTGTTAATACATACGTAAGTTAATTAAAATTGTGATGGAACAATCTGGCTCGTGTCTTGATGTGTCCTCTGAATGCACACAGATTTACCATTACATAAAGTAAATTTAAATCCCTCCAAAGTATATATCATCATGTTCTTTTGATATTTGTTAATACATATATAAGTTAACTAAAGTTGTAATGGAACAATCTGGCTCGTCTCCTGATAGGTCGTCCGAATCACACAGATTTACCATTACATAAAGTAAATTTAAAACTCTCTAAAGTATATATCATCATGTTCTTTTGATATTTGTTACATATATAAATTAACTAAAATTGTAATGCAACAATCTGGCTCGTGTCCTGATGTGTCATCTGAATGCACACCGATTTACCTGTGCATAAAGTAAATTTAATTCTCTAAAGTATATATCATCATGCTCTTTTGATACTTGGTACATGTATAAGTTAACTAAAGTTGTGATGGAACAATCTGATATTTTTTATATGATATTTGTTACATATATAAGTCAACTAAAATTGTAATGGAACAATCTGGCTCGTGTCCAGATGTGTCCTCTGAATGCACACCGGTTTACCTGTGCAAAAAGTAAGTTTAAAACTCTCTAAAGTATATATCATCATGGTCGTTTGATACTTGGTACATATATAAGTTAACTGAAATATTGATGGAACAATCTGGCTCGGTTCCTGATGTTTCGTCTGAATGCACACAGATTTACCATTACATAAAGTAAATTTAAAACTCTCCAAAGTATATATCATCATGTTCTTTTTATATTTGTTACATATATAAATTAACTAAAATTGTAATGCAACAATCTGGCTCGTGTCCTGATGTGTCATCTGAATGCACACCGATTTACCTGTGCATAAAGTAAATTTAATTCTCTAAAGTATATATCATCATGCTCTTTTGATACTTGGTACATATATAAGTTAACTAAAGTTGTGATGGAACAATCTGGCTGGTGTCCTGATGTATCGTCTAAATGCACACAGATTGACCATTACATAAAGTGTATTTAAAACTCTCCAAAGTATATATCATTATGTTCTTTTGATATTTGTTAATACATATATAAGTTAATTAAAATTGTGATGGAACAATCTGGCTCGTGTCTTGATGTGTCCTCTGAATGCACACAGATTTACCATTACATAAAGTAAATTTAAATCCCTCCAAAGTATATATATATATCATCATGTTCTTTTGATATTTGTTATATTAGTTAACTAAAGTTGTAATGGAACGATCTGGCTCGTGTCCTGATGTGTCGTCTGAATAACACAGATTTACCATTACATAAAGTAAATTTAAAACTCTCCAAAGTATATATCATCATGTTCTTTTGATATTTGTTACATATATAAATTAACAAAAATTGTAATGCAACAATCTGGCTCGTGTCCTGATGTGTCATCTGAATGCACACCGATTTACCTGTGCATAAAGTAAATTTAATTCTCTAAAGTATATATCATCATGCTCTTTTGATACTTGGTACATATATAAGTTAACTAAAGTTGTGATGGAACAATCTGGCTGGTGTCCTGATGTATCGTCTAAATGCACACAGATTGACCATTACATAAAGTGTATTTAAAACTCTCCAAAGTATATATCATTATGTTCTTTTGATATTTGTTAATACATATATAAGTTAATTAAAATTGTGATGGAACAATCTGGCTCGTGTCTTGATGTGTCCTCTGAATGCACACAGATTTACCATTACATAAAGTAAATTTAAATCCCTCCAAAGTATATATATATATCATCATGTTCTTTTGATATTTGTTATATTAGTTAACTAAAGTTGTAATGGAACGATCTGGCTCGTGTCCTGATGTGTCGTCTGAATAACACAGATTTACCATTACATAAAGTAAATTTAAAACTCTCCAAAGTATACATCATGTTGTTTTGATCTTTGTTATATATATATATATATGTATATATATATAAGTTACCTAAAATTGTGATGGAACAAACTGGCTTGTGTCCTGATGTGTCGTCTGAATGCACACAGATTTATAATTACACAAAGTAAATTTAAAACTCTCCAAAGTATATATCATCATGTTCTTTTGATATTTGTTACATATATAAGTCAACTAAAATTGTAATGGAACAATCTGGCTCGTCTCCTGATGTGTCGTGTGAATGCACACAGATTTACACTTAGATAAAGTAAATTTAAAACTCTCCAAAGTATATATAATCATGCTCTTTTGATACTTGGTACATATATAAGTTAACTAAAGTTGTCATGGAACAATCTAGCTCGTGTCCTGATGTATCCTCTGAATGCACACAGATTTACCATTACCTAAAGTAAATTTAAAACTCTCCAAAGTATATATCATCATGTTCTTTTGATATTTGTTAATACATATATAAGTTAACTAAAGTTGTAATGGAACAATCTGGCTCGTCTCCTGATAGGTCGTCCGAATCACACAGATTTACCATTACATAAAGTAAATTTAAAACTCTCTAAAGTATATATCATCATGTTCTTTTGATATTTGTTACATATATAAATTAACTAAAATTGTAATGCAACAATCTGGCTCGTGTCCTGATGTGTCATCTGAATGCACACCGATTTACCTGTGCATAAAGTAAATTTAATTCTCTAAAGTATATATCATCATGCTCTTTTGATACTTGGTACAAATATAACTTAACTAAAGTTGTGATGGAACAATCTGGCTGGTGTCCTGATGTATCGTCTGAATGCACACAGATTGACCATTGCATAAAGTGTATTTAAAACTCTCCAAAGTATATATCATCATGTTCTTTTGATATTTGTTAATACATATATAAGTTAATTAAAATTGTGATGGAGCAATCTGGCTCGTGTCTTGATGTGTCCTCTGAATGCACACAGATTTACCATTACATAAAGTAAATTTAAATCCCTCCAAAGTATATATATATATCATCATGTTCTTTTGATATTTGTTATATTAGTTAACTAAAGTTGTAATGGAACGATGTGGCTCGTGTCCTGATGTGTCGTCTGAATCACACAGATTTATTATTACATAAAGTAAATTTAAAACTCTCCAAAGTATACATCATCATGTTGTTTTGATCTTTGTTATATATATATATATATATATATATATATATGTATATATATAAGTTACCTAAAATTGTGATGGAACAATCTGGCTTGTGTCCTGATGTGTCGTCTGAATGCACACAGATTTACAATTACATAAAGTAATTTTAAAACTCTCCAAAGTATATATCATCATGTTCTTTTGATATTTGTTACATATATAAATTAACTAAAATTGTAATGCAACAATCTGGCTCGTGTCCTGATGTGTCATCTGAATGCACACCGATTTACCTGTGCATAAAGTAAATTTAATTCTCTAAAGTATATATCATCATGCTCTTTTGATACTTGGTACATATATAAGTTAACTAAAGTTGTGATGGAACAATCTGATATTTGTTATATGATATTTGTTACATATATAAGTCAACTAAAATTGTAATGGAACAATCTGGCTCGTGTCCAGATGTGTCCTCTGAATGCACACCGGTTTACCTGTGCAAAAAGTAAGTTTAAAACTCTCTAAAGTATATATCATCATGGTCGTTTGATACTTGGTACATATATAAGTTAACTGAAATATTGATGGAACAATCTGGCTCGGTTCCTGATGTTTCGTCTGAATGCACACAGATTTACCATTACATAAAGTAAATTTAAAACTCTCCAAAGTATATATCATCATGTTCTTTTGATATTTGTTACATATATAAATTAACTAAAATTGTAATGCAACAATCTGGCTCGTGTCCTGATGTGTCATCTGAATGCACACCGATTTACCTGTGCATAAAGTAAATTTAATTCTCTAAAGTATATATCATCATGCTCTTTTGATACTTGGTACATATATAAGTTAACTAAAGTTGTGATGGAACAATCTGGCTGGTGTCCTGATGTATCGTCTGAATGCACACAGATTGACCATTACATAAAGTGTATTTAAAACTCTCCAAAGTATATATCATCATGTTCTTTTGATATTTGTTAATACATACATAAGTTAATTAAAATTGTGATGGAACAATCTGGCTCGTGTCTTGATGTGTCCTCTGAATGCACACAGATTTACCATTACATAAAGTAAATTTAAATCCCTCCAAAGTATATATCATCATGTTCTTTTGATATTTGTTAATACATATATAAGTTAACTAAAGTTGTAATGGAACAATCTGGCTCGTCTCCTGATAGGTCGTCCGAATCACACAGATTTACCATTACATAAAGTAAATTTAAAACTCTCTAAAGTATATATCATCATGTTCTTTTGATATTAGTTACATATATAAATTAACTAAAATTGTAATGCAACAATCTGGCTCGTGTCCTGATGTGTCATCTGAATGCACACCGATTTACCTGTGCATAAAGTAAATTTAATTCTCTAAAGTATATATCATCATGCTCTTTTGATACTTGGTACATATATAAGTTAACTAAAGTTGTGATGGAACAATCTGATATTTGTTATATGATATTTGTTACATATATAAGTCAACTAAAATTGTAATGGAACAATCTGGCTCGTGTCCAGATGTGTCCTCTGAATGCACACCGGTTTACCTGTGCAAAAAGTAAGTTTAAAACTCTCTAAAGTATATATCATCATGGTCGTTTGATACTTGGTACATATATAAGTTAACTGAAATATTGATGGAACAATCTGGCTCGGTTCCTGATGTTTCGTCTGAATGCACACAGATTTACCATTACATAAAGTAAATTTAAAACTCTCCAAAGTATACATCATGTTGTTTTGATCTTTGTTATATATATATATATATGTATATATATAAGTTACCTAAAATTGTGATGGAACAAACTGGCTTGTGTCCTGATGTGTCGTCTGAATGCACACAGATTTATAATTACACAAAGTAAATTTAAAACTCTTCAAAGTATATATATATATCATCATGTTCTTTTGATATTTGTTAGATAAGTTAACTAAAGTTGTAATATAACAATCTGGCTCGTGTCCTGCTAGGTCGTCTGAATCACACAGATTTACCATTACATAAAGTAAATTTAAAACTCTCTAAAGTATATATCATCATGTTCTTTTGATATTTGTTATATATATATATATATATATATATATATATATATATATATATATATATATATATATATATATATATATATATATATATATATATATATAAGTTAACTAAAATTGTGATGGAACAATCTGGCTTGTGTCCTCATGTCTCTTCTGAATGCACACAGATTTATAATTACACAAAGTAAATTTAAAACTCTCCAAAGTATATATCATCATGTTCTTTTGATATTTGTTTCATATATAAGTCAACTAAAATTGTAATGGAACAATCTGGCTCGTCTCCTGATGTGTCGTGTGAATGCACACAGATTTACAATTAGATAAAGTAAATTTAAAACTCTCCAAAGTATATATAATCATGCTCTTTTGATACTTGGTTCATATATAAGTTAACTAAAGTTGTCATGGAACAATCTAGCTCGTGTCCTGATGTATCCTCTGAATGCACACAGATTTACCATTACCTAAAGTAAATTTAAAACTCTCCAAAGTATATATCATCATGTTCTTTTGATATTTGTTAATACATATATAAGTTAACTAAAGTTGTAATGGAACAATCTAGCTCGTCTCCTGATAGGTCGTCCGAATCACACAGATTTACCATTACATAAAGTAAATTTAAAACTCTCTAAAGTATATATCATCATGTTCTTTTGATATTTGTTACATATATAAATTAACTAAAATTGTAATGCAACAATCTGGCTCGTGTCCTGATGTGTCATCTGAATGCACACCGATTTACCTGTGCATAAAGTAAATTTAATTCTCTAAAGTATATATCATCATGCTCTTTTGATACTTGGTACATATATAAGTTAACTAAAGTTGTGATGGAACAATCTGATATTTGTTATATGATATTTGTTACATATATAAGTCAACTAAAATTTACCATTACATAAAGTAAATTTAAAACTCTCCAAAGTATACATCATCATGTTGTTTTGATCTTTGTTATATATATATATATATATATATATATATATATATATATATATATATATATATATATATATGTATATATATAAGTTACCTAAAATTGTGATGGAACAATCTGGCTTGTGTCCTGATGTGTCGTCTGAATGCACACAGATTGACCATTACATAAAGTGTATTTAAAACTCTCCAAAGTATATATCATCATGTTCTTTTGATATTTGTTAATACATACGTAAGTTAATTAAAATTGTGATGGAACAATCTGGCTCGTGTCTTGATGTGTCCTCTGAATGCACACAGATTTACCATTACATAAAGTAAATTTAAATCCCTCCAAAGTATATATCATCATGTTCTTTTGATATTTGTTAATACATATATAAGTTAACTAAAGTTGTAATGGAACAATCTGGCTCGTCTCCTGATAGGTCGTCCGAATCACACAGATTTACCATTACATAAAGTAAATTTAAAACTCTCTAAAGTATATATCATCATGTTCTTTTGATATTTGTTACATATATAAATTAACTAAAATTGTAATGCAACAATCTGGCTCGTGTCCTGATGTGTCATCTGAATGCACACCGATTTACCTGTGCATAAAGTAAATTTAATTCTCTAAAGTATATATCATCATGCTCTTTTGATACTTGGTACATGTATAAGTTAACTAAAGTTGTGATGGAACAATCTGATATTTTTTATATGATATTTGTTACATATATAAGTCAACTAAAATTGTAATGGAACAATCTGGCTCGTGTCCAGATGTGTCCTCTGAATGCACACCGGTTTACCTGTGCAAAAAGTAAGTTTAAAACTCTCTAAAGTATATATCATCATGGTCGTTTGATACTTGGTACATATATAAGTTAACTGAAATATTGATGGAACAATCTGGCTCGGTTCCTGATGTTTCGTCTGAATGCACACAGATTTACCATTACATAAAGTAAATTTAAAACTCTCCAAAGTATATATCATCATGTTCTTTTTATATTTGTTACATATATAAATTAACTAAAATTGTAATGCAACAATCTGGCTCGTGTCCTGATGTGTCATCTGAATGCACACCGATTTACCTGTGCATAAAGTAAATTTAATTCTCTAAAGTATATATCATCATGCTCTTTTGATACTTGGTACATATATAAGTTAACTAAAGTTGTGATGGAACAATCTGGCTGGTGTCCTGATGTATCGTCTAAATGCACACAGATTGACCATTACATAAAGTGTATTTAAAACTCTCCAAAGTATATATCATTATGTTCTTTTGATATTTGTTAATACATATATAAGTTAATTAAAATTGTGATGGAACAATCTGGCTCGTGTCTTGATGTGTCCTCTGAATGCACACAGATTTACCATTACATAAAGTAAATTTAAATCCCTCCAAAGTATATATATATATCATCATGTTCTTTTGATATTTGTTATATTAGTTAACTAAAGTTGTAATGGAACGATCTGGCTCGTGTCCTGATGTGTCGTCTGAATAACACAGATTTACCATTACATAAAGTAAATTTAAAACTCTCCAAAGTATATATCATCATGTTCTTTTGATATTTGTTACATATATAAATTAACAAAAATTGTAATGCAACAATCTGGCTCGTGTCCTGATGTGTCATCTGAATGCACACCGATTTACCTGTGCATAAAGTAAATTTAATTCTCTAAAGTATATATCATCATGCTCTTTTGATACTTGGTACATATATAAGTTAACTAAAGTTGTGATGGAACAATCTGGCTGGTGTCCTGATGTATCGTCTAAATGCACACAGATTGACCATTACATAAAGTGTATTTAAAACTCTCCAAAGTATATATCATTATGTTCTTTTGATATTTGTTAATACATATATAAGTTAATTAAAATTGTGATGGAACAATCTGGCTCGTGTCTTGATGTGTCCTCTGAATGCACACAGATTTACCATTACATAAAGTAAATTTAAATCCCTCCAAAGTATATATATATATCATCATGTTCTTTTGATATTTGTTATATTAGTTAACTAAAGTTGTAATGGAACGATCTGGCTCGTGTCCTGATGTGTCGTCTGAATAACACAGATTTACCATTACATAAAGTAAATTTAAAACTCTCCAAAGTATACATCATGTTGTTTTGATCCTTGTTATATATATATATATATGTATATATATATAAGTTACCTAAAATTGTGATGGAACAAACTGGCTTGTGTCCTGATGTGTCGTCTGAATGCACACAGATTTATAATTACACAAAGTAAATTTAAAACTCTCCAAAGTATATATCATCATGTTCTTTTGATATTTGTTACATATATAAGTCAACTAAAATTGTAATGGAACAATCTGGCTCGTCTCCTGATGTGTCGTGTGAATGCACACAGATTTACACTTAGATAAAGTAAATTTAAAACTCTCCAAAGTATATATAATCATGCTCTTTTGATACTTGGTACATATATAAGTTAACTAAAGTTGTCATGGAACAATCTAGCTCGTGTCCTGATGTATCCTCTGAATGCACACAGATTTACCATTACCTAAAGTAAATTTAAAACTCTCCAAAGTATATATCATCATGTTCTTTTGATATTTGTTAATACATATATAAGTTAACTAAAGTTGTAATGGAATAATCTGGCTCGTCTCCTGATAGGTCGTCCGAATCACACAGATTTACCATTACATAAAGTAAATTTAAAACTCTCTAAAGTATATATCATCATGTTCTTTTGATATTTGTTACATATATAAATTAACTAAAATTGTAATGCAACAATCTGGCTCGTGTCCTGATGTGTCATCTGAATGCACACCGATTTACCTGTGCATAAAGTAAATTTAATTCTCTAAAGTATATATCATCATGCTCTTTTGATACTTGGTACAAATATAACTTAACTAAAGTTGTGATGGAACAATCTGGCTGGTGTCCTGATGTATCGTCTGAATGCACACAGATTGACCATTGCATAAAGTGTATTTAAAACTCTCCAAAGTATATATCATCATGTTCTTTTGATATTTGTTAATACATATATAAGTTAATTAAAATTGTGATGGAGCAATCTGGCTCGTGTCTTGATGTGTCCTCTGAATGCACACAGATTTACCATTACATAAAGTAAATTTAAATCCCTCCAAAGTATATATATATATCATCATGTTCTTTTGATATTTGTTATATTAGTTAACTAAAGTTGTAATGGAACGATGTGGCTCGTGTCCTGATGTGTCGTCTGAATCACACAGATTTATTATTACATAAAGTAAATTTAAAACTCTCCAAAGTATACATCATCATGTTGTTTTGATCTTTGTTATATATATATATATATATATATATATATATATATGTATATATATAAGTTACCTAAAATTGTGATGGAACAATCTGGCTTGTGTCCTGATGTGTCGTCTGAATGCACACAGATTTACAATTACATAAAGTAATTTTAAAACTCTCCAAAGTATATATCATCATGTTCTTTTGATATTTGTTACATATATAAATTAACTAAAATTGTAATGCAACAATCTGGCTCGTGTCCTGATGTGTCATCTGAATGCACACCGATTTACCTGTGCATAAAGTAAATTTAATTCTCTAAAGTATATATCATCATGCTCTTTTGATACTTGGTACATATATAAGTTAACTAAAGTTGTGATGGAACAATCTGATATTTGTTATATGATATTTGTTACATATATAAGTCAACTAAAATTGTAATGGAACAATCTGGCTCGTGTCCAGATGTGTCCTCTGAATGCACACCGGTTTACCTGTGCAAAAAGTAAGTTTAAAACTCTCTAAAGTATATATCATCATGGTCGTTTGATACTTGGTACATATATAAGTTAACTGAAATATTGATGGAACAATCTGGCTCGGTTCCTGATGTTTCGTCTGAATGCACACAGATTTACCATTACATAAAGTAAATTTAAAACTCTCCAAAGTATATATCATCATGTTCTTTTGATATTTGTTACATATATAAATTAACTAAAATTGTAATGCAACAATCTGGCTCGTGTCCTGATGTGTCATCTGAATGCACACCGATTTACCTGTGCATAAAGTAAATTTAATTCTCTAAAGTATATATCATCATGCTCTTTTGATACTTGGTACATATATAAGTTAACTAAAGTTGTGATGGAACAATCTGGCTGGTGTCCTGATGTATCGTCTGAATGCACACAGATTGACCATTACATAAAGTGTATTTAAAACTCTCCAAAGTATATATCATCATGTTCTTTTGATATTTGTTAATACATACATAAGTTAATTAAAATTGTGATGGAACAATCTGGCTCGTGTCTTGATGTGTCCTCTGAATGCACACAGATTTACCATTACATAAAGTAAATTTAAATCCCTCCAAAGTATATATCATCATGTTCTTTTGATATTTGTTAATACATATATAAGTTAACTAAAGTTGTAATGGAACAATCTGGCTCGTCTCCTGATAGGTCGTCCGAATCACACAGATTTACCATTACATAAAGTAAATTTAAAACTCTCTAAAGTATATATCATCATGTTCTTTTGATATTAGTTACATATATAAATTAACTAAAATTGTAATGCAACAATCTGGCTCGTGTCCTGATGTGTCATCTGAATGCACACCGATTTACCTGTGCATAAAGTAAATTTAATTCTCTAAAGTATATATCATCATGCTCTTTTGATACTTGGTACATATATAAGTTAACTAAAGTTGTGATGGAACAATCTGATATTTGTTATATGATATTTGTTACATATATAAGTCAACTAAAATTGTAATGGAACAATCTGGCTCGTGTCCAGATGTGTCCTCTGAATGCACACCGGTTTACCTGTGCAAAAAGTAAGTTTAAAACTCTCTAAAGTATATATCATCATGGTCGTTTGATACTTGGTACATATATAAGTTAACTGAAATATTGATGGAACAATCTGGCTCGGTTCCTGATGTTTCGTCTGAATGCACACAGATTTACCATTACATAAAGTAAATTTAAAACTCTCCAAAGTATACATCATGTTGTTTTGATCTTTGTTATATATATATATATATGTATATATATAAGTTACCTAAAATTGTGATGGAACAAACTGGCTTGTGTCCTGATGTGTCGTCTGAATGCACACAGATTTATAATTACACAAAGTAAATTTAAAACTCTTCAAAGTATATATATATATCATCATGTTCTTTTGATATTTGTTAGATAAGTTAACTAAAGTTGTAATGGAACAATCTGGCTCGTGTCCTGCTAGGTCGTCTGAATCACACAGATTTACCATTACATAAAGTAAATTTAAAACTCTCTAAAGTATATATCATCATGTTCTTTTGATATTTGTTATATATATATATATATATATATATATATATATATATATATATATATATATATATATATATATATATATATATATATATATATATATATATAAGTTAACTAAAATTGTGATGGAACAATCTGGCTTGTGTCCTCATGTCTCTTCTGAATGCACACAGATTTATAATTACACAAAGTAAATTTAAAACTCTCCAAAGTATATATCATCATGTTCTTTTGATATTTGTTTCATATATAAGTCAACTAAAATTGTAATGGAACAATCTGGCTCGTCTCCTGATGTGTCGTGTGAATGCACACAGATTTACAATTAGATAAAGTAAATTTAAAACTCTCCAAAGTATATATAATCATGCTCTTTTGATACTTGGTTCATATATAAGTTAACTAAAGTTGTCATGGAACAATCTAGCTCGTGTCCTGATGTATCCTCTGAATGCACACAGATTTACCATTACCTAAAGTAAATTTAAAACTCTCCAAAGTATATATCATCATGTTCTTTTGATATTTGTTAATACATATATAAGTTAACTAAAGTTGTAATGGAACAATCTAGCTCGTCTCCTGATAGGTCGTCCGAATCACACAGATTTACCATTACATAAAGTAAATTTAAAACTCTCTAAAGTATATATCATCATGTTCTTTTGATATTTGTTACATATATAAATTAACTAAAATTGTAATGCAACAATCTGGCTCGTGTCCTGATGTGTCATCTGAATGCACACCGATTTACCTGTGCATAAAGTAAATTTAATTCTCTAAAGTATATATCATCATGCTCTTTTGATACTTGGTACATATATAAGTTAACTAAAGTTGTGATGGAACAATCTGATATTTGTTATATGATATTTGTTACATATATAAGTCAACTAAAATTTACCATTACATAAAGTAAATTTAAAACTCTCCAAAGTATACATCATCATGTTGTTTTGATCTTTGTTATATATATATATATATATATATATATATATATATATATATATATATATATATATATATATATGTATATATATAAGTTACCTAAAATTGTGATGGAACAATCTGGCTTGTGTCCTGATGTGTCGTCTGAATGGACACAGATTTACAATTACATAAAGTAAATTTAAAACTCTCCAAAGTATATATCATCATGTTCTTTTGATATTTGTTACATATATAAGTCAACTAAAATTGTAATGGAACAATCTGGCTCGTGTCCTGATAGGTCGTCTGAATCACACAGATTTACCATTACATAAAGTAAATTTAAAACTCTCTAAAGTATATATCATCATGTTCTTTTGATATTTGTTATATATATAAATATATATAAGTTAACTAAAGTTGTAATGGAACGATCTGGCTCGTGTCCTGATGTGTCGTCTGAATCACACAGATTTACCATTACATAAAGTAAATTTAAAACTCTCTAAAGTATATATCATCATGTTCTTTTGATATTTGTTATATATATATAAGTTAACTAAAGTTGTGATGGAACAATCTCGCTCATGTCCTGGTGTGTCGTCTGAATGCACACAGATTTACCATTACATAAAGTAAATTTAAAACTCTCCAAAGTATATATCATCATGTTCTTTTGATATTTGTTGCATGTATAAGTTAACTAAAGTTGTAATGGAACAATCCCGCTCGTGTCCAGATGTGTGGTCTGAATGCACACACATTTACCGTTACATAAAGTAAATTTAAAACTCTCCAAAGTTTATATCTTCATGTTCTTTTGATATTTGTTAATACATATATAAGTTAACTAAAGTTGTAATGGAACAATCTGGCTCGTCTCCTGATAGGTCGTCCGAATCACACAGATTTACCATTACATAAAGTAAATTTAAAACTCTCTAAAGTATATATCATCATGTTCTTTTGATATTTGTTACATATATAAATTAACTAAAATTGTAATGCAACAATCTGGCTTGTGTCCTGATGTGTCATCTGAATGCACACCGATTTACCTGTGCATAAAGTAAATTTAATTCTCTAAAGTATATATCATCATGCTCTTTTGATACTTGGTACATATATAAGTTAACTAAAGTTGTGATGGAACAATCTGATATTTGTTATATGATATTTGTTACATATATAAGTCAACTAAAATTGTAATGGAACAATCTGGCTCGTGTCCAGATGTGTCCTCTGAATGCACACCGGTTTACCTGTGCAAAAAGTAAGTTTAAAACTCTCTAAAGTATATATCATCATGGTCGTTTGATACTTGGTACATATATAAGTTAACTGAAATATTGATGGAACAATCTGGCTCGGTTCCTGATGTTTCGTCTGAATGCACACAGATTTACCATTACATAAAGTAAATTTAAAACTCTCCAAAGTATATATCATCATGTTCTTTTGATATTTGTTACATATATAAATTAACTAAAATTGTAATGCAACAATCTGGCTCGTGTCCTGATGTGTCATCTGAATGCACACCGATTTACCTGTGCATAAAGTAAATTTAATTCTCTAAAGTATATATCATCATGCTCTTTTGATACTTGGTACATATATAAGTTAACTAAAGTTGTGATGGAACAATCTGGCTGGTGTCCTGATGTATCGTCTGAATGCACACAGATTGACCATTACATAAAGTGTATTTAAAACTCTCCAAAGTATATATCATCATGTTCTTTTGATATTTGTTATATTAGTTAACTAAAGTTGTAATGGAACGATCTGGCTCGTGTCCTGATGTGTCGTCTGAATAACACAGATTTACCATTACATAAAGTAAATTTAAAACTCTCCAAAGTATATATCATCATGTTCTTTTGATATTTGTTACATATATAAATTAACTAAAATTGTAATGCAACAATCTGGCTCGTGTCCTGATGTGTCATCTGAATGCACACCGATTTACCTGTGCATAAAGTAAATTTAATTCTCTAAAGTATATATCATCATGCTCTTTTGATACTTGGTACATATATAAGTTAACTAAAGTTGTGATGGAACAATCTGGCTGGTGTCCTGATGTATCGTCTAAATGCACACAGATTGACCATTACATAAAGTGTATTTAAAACTCTCCAAAGTATATATCATTATGTTCTTTTGATATTTGTTAATACATATATAAGTTAATTAAAATTGTGATGGAACAATCTGGCTCGTGTCTTGATGTGTCCTCTGAATGCACACAGATTTACCATTACATAAAGTAAATTTAAATCCCTCCAAAGTATATATATATATCATCATGTTCTTTTGATATTTGTTATATTAGTTAACTAAAGTTGTAATGGAACGATCTGGCTCGTGTCCTGATGTGTCGTCTGAATAACACAGATTTACCATTACATAAAGTAAATTTAAAACTCTCCAAAGTATACATCATGTTGTTTTGATCTTTGTTATATATATATATATATGTATATATATAAGTTACCTAAAATTGTGATGGAACAAACTGGCTTGTGTCCTGATGTGTCGTCTGAATGCACACAGATTTATAATTACACAAAGTAAATTTAAAACTCTCCAAAGTATATATATATATCATCATGTTCTTTTGATATTTGTTAGATAAGTTAACTAAAGTTGTAATGGAACAATCTGGCTCGTGTCCTGCTAGGTCGTCTGAATCACACAGATTTACCATTACATAAAGTAAATTTAAAACTCTCTAAAGTATATATCATCATGTTCTTTTGATATTTGTTATATATATATATATATATATATATATATATATATATATATATATATTAACTAAAATTGTGATGGAACAATCTGGCTTGTGTCCTCATGTCTCTTCTGAATGCACACAGATTTATAATTACACAAAGTAAATTTAAAACTCTCCAAAGTATATATCATCATGTTCTTTTGATATTTGTTTCATATATAAGTCAACTAAAATTGTAATGGAACAATCTGGCTCGTCTCCTGATGTGTCGTGTGAATGCACACAGATTTACAATTAGATAAAGTAAATTTAAAACTCTCCAAAGTATATATAATCATGCTCTTTTGATACTTGGTTCATATATAAGTTAACTAAAGTTGTCATGGAACAATCTAGCTCGTGTCCTGATGTATCCTCTGAATGCACACAGATTTACCATTACCTAAAGTAAATTTAAAACTCTCCAAAGTATATATCATCATGTTCTTTTGATATTTGTTAATACATATATAAGTTAACTAAAGTTGTAATGGAACAATCTGGCTCGTCTCCTGATAGGTCGTCCGAATCACACAGATTTACCATTACATAAAGTAAATTTAAAACTCTCTAAAGTATATATCATCATGTTCTTTTGATATTTGTTACATATATAAATTAACTAAAATTGTAATGCAACAATCTGGCTCGTGTCCTGATGTGTCATCTGAATGCACACCGATTTACCTGTGCATAAAGTAAATTTAATTCTCTAAAGTATATATCATCATGCTCTTTTGATACTTGGTACATATATAAGTTAACTAAAGTTGTGATGGAACAATCTGATATTTGTTATATGATATTTGTTACATATATAAGTCAACTAAAATTGTAATGGAACAATCTGGCTCGTGTCCAGATGTGTCCTCTGAATGCACACCGGTTTACCTGTGCAAAAAGTAAGTTTAAAACTCTCTAAAGTATATATCATCATGGTTGTTTGATACTTGGTACATATATAAGTTAACTGAAATATTGATGGAACAATCTGGCTCGGTTCCTGATGTTTCGTCTGAATGCACACAGATTTACCATTACATAAAGTAAATTTAAAACTCTCCAAAGTATATATCATCATGTTCTTTTGATATTTGTTACATATATAAATTAACTAAAATTGTAATGCAACAATCTGGCTCGTGTCCTGATGTGTCATCTGAATGCACACCGATTTACCTGTGCATAAAGTAAATTTAATTCTCTAAAGTATATATCATCATGCTCTTTTGATACTTGGTACATATATAAGTTAACTAAAGTTGTGATGGAACAATCTGGCTGGTGTCCTGATGTATCGTCTGAATGCACACAGATTGACCATTACATAAAGTGTATTTAAAACTCTCCAAAGTATATATCATCATGTTCTTTTGATATTTGTTAATACATACGTAAGTTAATTAAAATTGTGATGGAACAATCTGGCTCGTGTCTTGATGTGTCCTCTGAATGCACACAGATTTACCATTACATAAAGTAAATTTAAATCCCTCCAAAGTATATATCATCATGTTCTTTTGATATTTGTTAATACATATATAAGTTAACTAAAGTTGTAATGGAACAATCTGGCTCGTCTCCTGATAGGTCGTCCGAATCACACAGATTTACCATTACATAAAGTAAATTTAAAACTCTCTAAAGTATATATCATCATGTTCTTTTGATATTTGTTACATATATAAATTAACTAAAATTGTAATGCAACAATCTGGCTCGTGTCCTGATGTGTCATCTGAATGCACACCGATTTACCTGTGCATAAAGTAAATTTAATTCTCTAAAGTATATATCATCATGCTCTTTTGATACTTGGTACATGTATAAGTTAACTAAAGTTGTGATGGAACAATCTGATATTTTTTATATGATATTTGTTACATATATAAGTCAACTAAAATTGTAATGGAACAATCTGGCTCGTGTCCAGATGTGTCCTCTGAATGCACACCGGTTTACCTGTGCAAAAAGTAAGTTTAAAACTCTCTAAAGTATATATCATCATGGTCGTTTGATACTTGGTACATATATAAGTTAACTGAAATATTGATGGAACAATCTGGCTCGGTTCCTGATGTTTCGTCTGAATGCACACAGATTTACCATTACATAAAGTAAATTTAAAACTCTCCAAAGTATATATCATCATGTTCTTTTGATATTTGTTACATATATAAATTAACTAAAATTGTAATGCAACAATCTGGCTCGTGTCTTGATGTGTCCTCTGAATGCACACAGATTTACCATTACATAAAGTAAATTTAAATCCCTCCAAAGTATATATATATATCATCATGTTCTTTTGATATTTGTTATATTAGTTAACTAAAGTTGTAATGGAACGATCTGGCTCGTGTCCTGATGTGTCGTCTGAATAACACAGATTTACCATTACATAAAGTAAATTTAAAACTCTCCAAAGTATATATCATCATGTTCTTTTGATATTTGTTACATATATAAATTAACAAAAATTGTAATGCAACAATCTGGCTCGTGTCCTGATGTGTCATCTGAATGCACACCGATTTACCTGTGCATAAAGTAAATTTAATTCTCTAAAGTATATATCATCATGCTCTTTTGATACTTGGTACATATATAAGTTAACTAAAGTTGTGATGGAACAATCTGGCTGGTGTCCTGATGTATCGTCTAAATGCACACAGATTGACCATTACATAAAGTGTATTTAAAACTCTCCAAAGTATATATCATTATGTTCTTTTGATATTTGTTAATACATATATAAGTTAATTAAAATTGTGATGGAACAATCTGGCTCGTGTCTTGATGTGTCCTCTGAATGCACACAGATTTACCATTACATAAAGTAAATTTAAATCCCTCCAAAGTATATATATATATCATCATGTTCTTTTGATATTTGTTATATTAGTTAACTAAAGTTGTAATGGAACGATCTGGCTCGTGTCCTGATGTGTCGTCTGAATAACACAGATTTACCATTACATAAAGTAAATTTAAAACTCTCCAAAGTATACATCATGTTGTTTTGATCTTTGTTATATATATATATATATGTATATATATATAAGTTACCTAAAATTGTGATGGAACAAACTGGCTTGTGTCCTGATGTGTCGTCTGAATGCACACAGATTTATAATTACACAAAGTAAATTTAAAACTCTCCAAAGTATATATATATATCATCATGTTCTTTTGATATTTGTTAGATAAGTTAACTAAAGTTGTAATGGAACAATCTGGCTCGTGTCTTGATGTGTCCTCTGAATGCACACAGATTTACCATTACATAAAGTAAATTTAAAACTCTCCAAAGTATACATCATCATGTTGTTTTGATCTTTGTTATATATATATATATATATATATATATATATGTATATATATAAGTTACCTAAAATTGTGATGGAACAATCTGGCTTGTGTCCTGATGTGTCGTCTGAATGCACACAGATTTACAATTACATAAAGTAAATTTAAAACTCTCCAAAGTATATATCATCATGTTCTTTTGATATTTGTTACATATATAAGTCAACTAAAATTGTAATGGAACAATCTGGCTCGTGTCCTGATAGGTCGTCTGAATCACACAGATTTACCATTACATAAAGTAAATTTAAAACTCTCTAAAGTATATATCATCATGTTCTTTTGATATTTGTTATATATATATATATATATAAGTTAACTAAAACTGTGATGGAACAATCTGGCTTGTGTCCTGATGTGTCGTCTCAATGCACACAGATTTACCATTACATAAAGTAAATTTAAAACTCTCTAAAGTATATATCATCATGTTCTTTTGATATTTGTTATATATATATAAGTTAACTAAAGTTGTGATGGAACAATCTCGCTCATGTCCTGGTGTGTCGTCTGAATGCACACAGATTTACCATTACATAAAGTAAATTTAAAACTCTCCAAAGTATATATCATCATGTTCTTTTGATATTTGTTGCATGTATAAGTTAACTAAAGTTGTAATGGAACAATCCCGCTCGTGTCCAGATGTGTGGTCTGAATGCACACACATTTACCGTTACATAAAGTAAATTTAAAACTCTCCAAAGTTTATATCTTCATGTTCTTTTGATATTTGTTACATACATAAGTTAACTGAAATTGTAATGGAACAATCAGGCTCGTGTCCTGATGTGTCGTCTGAATGCACACCGATTTACCCGTGCATAAAGTAAACTTAATTCTCTAAAGTATATATCATCATGCTCTTTTGATACTTGGTACATATATAAGTTAACTAAAGTTGTGCTGGAACAATCTGGCTCGTGTCCTGATGTATTGTCTGAATGAACACAGATTTAGCATTACATAAAGTATGTTTAAAACTCTCCAAAGTATATATATATATCATCATGTTCTTTTATATTTGTTAATACATATATAAGTTAATTAAAATTGTGATGGAACAATCTGGCTCGTGTCTTGATGTGTCATCCGAATGCACACACATTTACCATTACATAAAGTAAATTTAAAACTCTCCAAAGTATATATATATATCATCATGTTCTTTTTATATTTGTTATATAAGTTAACTAAAGTTGTAATGGAACAATCTGGCTCGTGTCCTGATGGGTCGTCTGAATCACACAGATTTACCATTACATAAAGTAAATTTAAAACTCTCTAAAGTATATATCATCATGTTCTGTTGATATTTGTTATATATATATATATATATATATATATAAGTTAACTAAAATTGTGATGGAACAATCTGGCTTGTGTCCTGATGTGTCGTCTCAATGCACACAGATTTACCATTACATAAAGTAAATTTAAAACTCTCCAAAGTATATATCATCATCTTTTGATATTTGTTACATATATAAATTAACTAAAATTGTAATGGAACAATCTGGTTTGTGTCCTGATGTGTCGTCTGAATGCACACCGATTTACCTGTGCATAAAGTAAATTTAATTCTCTAAAGTATATATCGTCATGCTCTTTTGATACTTGGTACATATATAAGTTAACTAAAGTTGTGATGGAACAATCTGATATTTGTTATATGATATTTGTTACATATATAAGTCAACTAAAATTGTAATGGAACAATCTGGCTCGTGTCCAGATGTGTCCTCTGAATGCACACCGGTTTACCTGTGCAAAAAGTAAGTTTAAAACTCTCTAAAGTATATATCATCATGGTCGTTTGATACTTGGTACATATATAAGTTAACTGAAATATTGATGGAACAATCTGGCTCGGTTCCTGATGTTTCGTCTGAATGCACACAGATTTACCATTACATAAAGTAAATTTAAAACTCTCTAAAGTATATATCATCATGTTCTTTTGATATTTGTTACATATATAAATTAACTAAAATTGTAATGCAACAATCTGGCTCGTGTCCTGATGTGTCATCTGAATGCACACCGATTTACCTGTGCATAAAGTAAATTTAATTCTCTAAAGTATATATCATCATGCTCTTTTGATACTTGGTACATATATAAGTTAACTAAAGTTGTGATGGAACAATCTGGCTTGTGTCCTGATGTATCGTCTGAATGCACACAGATTGACCATTACATAAAGTGTATTTAAAACTCTCCAAAGTATATATCATCATGTTCTTTTGATATTTGTTAATACATACATAAGTTAATTAAAATTGTGATGGAACAATCTGGCTCGTGTCTTGATGTGTCCTCTGAATGCACACAGATTTACCATTACATAAAGTAAATTTAAATCCCTCCAAAGTATATATATATATCATCATGTTCTTTTGATATTTGTTATATTAGTTAACTAAAGTTGTAATGGAACGATCTGGCTCGTGTCCTGATGTGTCGTCTGAATAACACAGATTTACCATTACATAAAGTAAATTTAAAACTCTCCAAAGTATATATCATCATGTTCTTTTGATATTTGTTACATATATAAATTAACTAGAATTGTAATGCAACAATCTGGCTCGTGTCCTGATGTGTCATCTGAATGCACACCGATTTACCTGTGCATAAAGTAAATTTAATTCTCTAAAGTATATATCATCATGCTCTTTTGATACTTGGTACATATATAAGTTAACTAAAGTTGTGATGGAACAATCTGGCTGGTGTCCTGATGTATCGTCTAAATGCACACAGATTGACCATTACATAAAGTGTATTTAAAACTCTCCAAAGTATATATCAATATGTTCTTTTGATATTTGTTAATACATATATAAGTTAATTAAAATTGTGATGGAACAATCTGGCTCGTGTCTTGATGTGTCCTCTGAATGCACACAGATTTACCATTACATAAAGTAAATTTAAATCCCTCCAAAGTATATATATATATCATCATGTTCTTTTGGTATTTGTTATATTAGTTAACTAAAGTTGTAATGGAACGATCTGGCTCGTGTCCTGATGTGTCGTCTGAATAACACAGATTTACCATTACATAAAGTAAATTTAAAACTCTCCAAAGTATACATCATGTTGTTTTGATCTTTGTTATATATATATATATATATGTATATATATAAGTTACCTAAAATTGTGATGGAACAAACTGGCTTGTGTCCTGATGTGTCGTCTGAATGCACACAGATTTATAATTACACAAAGTAAATTTAAAACTCTCCAAAGTATATCTCATCATGTTCTTTTGATATTTGTTACATATATAAGTCAACTAAAATTGTAATGGAACAATCTGGCTCGTCTCCTGATGTGTCGTGTGAATGCACACAGATTTACAATTAGATAAAGTAAATTTAAAACTCTCCAAAGTATATATAATCATGCTCTTTTGATACTTGGTACATATATAAGTTAACTAAAGTTGTCATGGAACAATCTAGCTCGTGTCCTGATGTATCCTCTGAATGCACACAGATTTACCATTACCTAAAGTAAATTTAAAACTCTCCAAAGTATATATCATCATGTTCTTTTGATATTTGTTAATACATATATAAGTTAACTAAAGTTGTAATGGAACAATCTGGCTCGTCTCCTGATAGGTCGTCCGAATCACACAGATTTACCATTACATAAAGTAAATTTAAAACTCTCTAAAGTATATATCATCATGTTCTTTTGATATTATTTACATATATAAATTAACTAAAATTGTAATGCAACAATCTGGCTCGTGTCCTGATGTGTCATCTGAATGCACACCGATTTACCTGTGCATAAAGTAAATTTAATTCTCTAAAGTATATATCATCATGCTCTTTTGATACTTGGTACAAATATAACTTAACTAAAGTTGTGATGGAACAATCTGGCTGGTGTCCTGATGTATCGTCTGAATGCACACAGATTGACCATTGCATAAAGTGTATTTAAAACTCTCCAAAGTATATATCATCATGTTCTTTTGATATTTGTTAATACATATATAAGTTAATTAAAATTGTGATGGAGCAATCTGGCTCGTGTCTTGATGTGTCCTCTGAATGCACACAGATTTACCATTACATAAAGTAAATTTAAATCCCTCCAAAGTATATATATATATCATCATGTTCTTTTGATATTTGTTATATTAGTTAACTAAAGTTGTAATGGAACGATCTGGCTCGTGTCCTGATGTGTCGTCTGAATCACACAGATTTATTATTACATAAAGTAAATTTAAAACTCTCCAAAGTATACATCATCATGTTGTTTTGATCTTTGTTATATATATATATATATATATATATATATATATATATGTATATATATAAGTTACCTAAAATTGTGATGGAACAATCTGGCTTGTGTCCTGATGTGTCGTCTGAATGCACACAGATTTACAATTACATAAAGTAAATTTAAAACTCTCCAAAGTATATATCATCATGTTCTTTTGATATTTGTTACATATATAAGTCAACTAAAATTGTAATGGAACAATCTGGCTCGTGTCCTGATAGGTCGTCTGAATCACACAGATTTACCATTACATAAAGTAAATTTAAAACTCTCTAAAGTATATATCATCAGGTTCTTTTGATATTTGTTATATATATATATATATATAAGTTAACTAAAACTGTGATGGAACAATCTGGCTTGTGTCCTGGTGTGTCGTCTGAATGCACACTGATTTACCATTACATAAAGTAAATTTAAAACTCTCCAAAGTTTATATCTTCATGTTCTTTTGATATTTGTTACATACATAAGTTAACTGAAATTGTAATGGAACAATCAGGCTCGTGTCCTGATGTGTCGTCTGAATGCACACCGATTTACCCGTGCATAAAGTAAACTTAATTCTCTAAAGTATATATCATCATGCTCTTTTGATACTTGGTACATATATAAGTTAACTAAAGTTGTGCTGGAACAATCTGGCTCGTGTTCTGATGTATTGTCTGAATGAACACAGATTTACCATTACATAAAGTATGTTTAAAACTCTCCAAAGTATATATATATATCATCATGTTCTTTTATATTTGTTAATACATATATAAGTTAATTAAAATTGTGATGGAACAATCTGGCTCATGTCTTGATGTGTCATCCGAATGCACACACATTTACCATTACATAAACTAAATTTAAAACTCTCCAAAGTATATATATATATCATCATGTTCTTTTTATATTTGTTATATAAGTTAACTAAAGTTGTAATGGAACAATCTGGCTCGTGTCCTGATGGGTCGTCTGAATCACACAGATTTACCATTACATAAAGTAAATTTAAAACTCTCTAAAGTATATATCATCATGTTCTGTTGATATTTGTTATATATATATATATATATATAAGTTAACTAAAATTGTGATGGAACAATCTGGCTTGTGTCCTGATGTGTCGTCTCAATGCACACAGATTTACCATTACATAAAGTAAATTTAAAACTCTCCAAAGTATATATCATCATCTTTAGATATTTGTTACATATATAAATTAACTAAAATTGTAATGGAACAATCTGGCTCGTGTCCTGATGTGTCGTCTGAATGCACACCGATTTACCTGTGCATAAAGTAAATTTAATTCTCTAAAGTATATATCATCATGCTCTTTTGATACTTGGTACATATATAAGTTAACTAAAGTTGTGATGGAACAATCTGATATTTGTTATATGATATTTGTTACATATATAAGTCAACTAAAATTGTAATGGAACAATCTGGCTCGTGTCCAGATGTGTCCTCTGAATGCACACCGGTTTACCTGTGCAAAAAGTAAGTTTAAAACTCTCTAAAGTATATATCATCATGGTCGTTTGATACTTGGTACATATATAAGTTAACTGAAATATTGATGGAACAATCTGGCTCGGTTCCTGATGTTTCGTCTGAATGCACACAGATTTACCATTACATAAAGTAAATTTAAAACTCTCCAAAGTATATATCATCATGTTCTTTTGATATTTGTTACATATATAAATTAACTAAAATTGTAATGCAACAATCTGGCTCGTGTCCTGATGTGTCATCTGAATGCACACCGATTTACCTGTGCATAAAGTAAATTTAATTCTCTAAAGTATATATCATCATGCTCTTTTGATACTTGGTACATATATAAGTTAACTAAAGTTGTGATGGAACAATCTGGCTGGTGTCCTGATGTATCGTCTGAATGCACACAGATTGACCATTACATAAAGTGTATTTAAAACTCTCCAAAGTATATATCATCATGTTCTTTTGATATTTGTTAATACATACATAAGTTAATTAAAATTGTGATGGAACAATCTGGCTCGTGTCTTGATGTGTCCTCTGAATGCACACAGATTTACCATTACATAAAGTAAATTTAAATCCCTCCAAAGTATATATATATATCATCATGTTCTTTTGATATTTGTTATATTAGTTAACTAAAGTTGTAATGGAACGATCTGGCTCGTGTCCTGATGTGTCGTCTGAATAACACAGATTTACCATTACATAAAGTAAATTTAAAACTCTCCAAAGTATATATCATCATGTTCTTTTGATATTTGTTACATATATAAATTAACTAAAATTGTAATGCAACAATCTGGCTCGTGTCCTGATGTGTCATCTGAATGCACACCGATTTACCTGTGCATAAAGTAAATTTAATTCTCTAAAGTATATATCATCATGCTCTTTTGATACTTGGTACATATATAAGTTAACTAAAGTTGTGATGGAACAATCTGGCTGGTGTCCTGATGTATCGTCTAAATGCACACAGATTGACCATTACATAAAGTGTATTTAAAACTCTCCAAAGTATATATCATTATGTTCTTTTGATATTTGTTAATACATATATAAGTTAATTAAAATTGTGATGGAACAATCTGGCTCGTGTCTTGATGTGTCCTCTGAATGCACACAGATTTACCATTACATAAAGTAAATTTAAATCCCTCCAAAGTATATATATATATCATCATGTTCTTTTGATATTTGTTATATTAGTTAACTAAAGTTGTAATGGAACGATCTGGCTCGTGTCCTGATGTGTCGTCTGAATAACACAGATTTACCATTACATAAAGTAAATTTAAAACTCTCCAAAGTATACATCATGTTGTTTTGATCTTTGTTATATATATATATATATGTATATATATAAGTTACCTAAAATTGTGATGGAACAAACTGGCTTGTGTCCTGATGTGTCGTCTGAATGCACACAGATTTATAATTACACAAAGTAAATTTAAAACTCTCCAAAGTATATATATATATCATCATGTTCTTTTGATATTTGTTAGATAAGTTAACTAAAGTTGTAATGGAACAATCTGGCTCGTGTCCTGCTAGGTCGTCTGAATCACACAGATTTACCATTACACCATTACATAAAGTAAATTTAAAACTCTCTAAAGTATATATCATCATGTTCTTTTGATATTTGTTATATATATATATATATATATATATATATATATATATATATATATATATATATATATATATATATATATATATATATATATATATAAGTTAACTAAAATTGTGATGGAACAATCTGGCTTGTGTCCTCATGTCTCTTCTGAATGCACACAGATTTATAATTACACAAAGTAAATTTAAAACTCTCCAAAGTATATATCATCATGTTCTTTTGATATTTGTTTCATATATAAGTCAACTAAAATTGTAATGGAACAATCTGGCTCGTCTCCTGATGTGTCGTGTGAATGCACACAGATTTACAATTAGATAAAGTAAATTTAAAACTCTCCAAAGTATATATAATCATGCTCTTTTGATACTTGGTTCATATATAAGTTAACTAAAGTTGTCATGGAACAATCTAGCTCGTGTCCTGATGTATCCTCTGAATGCACACAGATTTACCATTACCTAAAGTAAATTTAAAACTCTCCAAAGTATATATCATCATGTTCTTTTGATATTTGTTAATACATATATAAGTTAACTAAAGTTGTAATGGAACAATCTGGCTCGTCTCCTGATAGGTCGTCCGAATCACACAGATTTACCATTACATAAAGTAAATTTAAAACTCTCTAAAGTATATATCATCATGTTCTTTTGATATTTGTTACATATATAAATTAACTAAAATTGTAATGCAACAATCTGGCTCGTGTCCTGATGTGTCATCTGAATGCACACCGATTTACCTGTGCATAAAGTAAATTTAATTCTCTAAAGTATATATCATCATGCTCTTTTGATACTTGGTACATATATAAGTTAACTAAAGTTGTGATGGAACAATCTGATATTTGTTATATGATATTTGTTACATATATAAGTCAACTAAAATTGTAATGGAACAATCTGGCTCGTGTCCAGATGTGTCCTCTGAATGCACACCGGTTTACCTGTGCAAAAAGTAAGTTTAAAACTCTCTAAAGTATATATCATCATGGTCGTTTGATACTTGGTACATATATAAGTTAACTGAAATATTGATGGAACAATCTGGCTCGGTTCCTGATGTTTCGTCTGAATGCACACAGATTTACCATTACATAAAGTAAATTTAAAACTCTCCAAAGTATATATCATCATGTTCTTTTGATATTTGTTACATATATAAATTAACTAAAATTGTAATGCAACAATCTGGCTCGTGTCCTGATGTGTCATCTGAATGCACACCGATTTACCTGTGCATAAAGTAAATTTAATTCTCTAAGTATATATCATCATGCTCTTTTGATACTTGGTACATATATAAGTTAACTAAAGTTGTGATGGAACAATCTGGCTGGTGTCCTGATGTATCGTCTGAATGCACACAGATTGACCATTACATAAAGTGTATTTAAAACTCTCCAAAGTATATATCATCATGTTCTTTTGATATTTGTTAATACATACATAAGTTAATTAAAATTGTGATGGAACAATCTGGCTCGTGTCTTGATGTGTCCTCTGAATGCACACAGATTTACCATTACATAAAGTAAATTTAAATCCCTCCAAAGTATATATATATATCATCATGTTCTTTTGATATTTGTTATATTAGTTAACTAAAGTTGTAATGGAACGATCTGGCTCGTGTCCTGATGTGTCGTCTGAATAACACAGATTTACCATTACATAAAGTAAATTTAAAACTCTCCAAAGTATATATCATCATGTTCTTTTGATATTTGTTACATATATAAATTAACTAAAATTGTAATGCAACAATCTGGCTCGTGTCCTGATGTGTCATCTGAATGCACACCGATTTACCTGTGCATAAAGTAAATTTAATTCTCTAAAGTATATATCATCATGCTCTTTTGATACTTGGTACATATATAAGTTAACTAAAGTTGTGATGGAACAATCTGGCTGGTGTCCTGATGTATCGTCTAAATGCACACAGATTGACCATTACATAAAGTGTATTTAAAACTCTCCAAAGTATATATCATTATGTTCTTTTGATATTTGTTAATACATATATAAGTTAATTAAAATTGTGATGGAACAATCTGGCTCGTGTCTTGATGTGTCCTCTGAATGCACACAGATTTACCATTACATAAAGTAAATTTAAATCCCTCCAAAGTATATATATATATCATCATGTTCTTTTGATATTTGTTATATTAGTTAACTAAAGTTGTAATGGAACGATCTGGCTCGTGTCCTGATGTGTCGTCTGAATAACACAGATTTACCATTACATAAAGTAAATTTAAAACTCTCCAAAGTATACATCATGTTGTTTTGATCTTTGTTATATATATATATATATGTATATATATAAGTTACCTAAAATTGTGATGGAACAAACTGGCTTGTGTCCTGATGTGTCGTCTGAATGCACACAGATTTATAATTACACAAAGTAAATTTAAAACTCTCCAAAGTATATATATATATCATCATGTTCTTTTGATATTTGTTAGATAAGTTAACTAAAGTTGTAATGGAACAATCTGGCTCGTGTCCTGCTAGGTCGTCTGAATCACACAGATTTACCATTACACCATTACATAAAGTAAATTTAAAACTCTCTAAAGTATATATCATCATGTTCTTTTGATATTTGTTATATATATATATATATATATATATATATATATATATATATATATATATATATATATATATATATATATATATATATATATATAGTTAACTAAAATTGTGATGGAACAATCTGGCTTGTGTCCTCATGTCTCTTCTGAATGCACACAGATTTATAATTACACAAAGTAAATTTAAAACTCTCCAAAGTATATATCATCATGTTCTTTTGATATTTGTTTCATATATAAGTCAACTAAAATTGTAATGGAACAATCTGGCTCGTCTCCTGATGTGTCGTGTGAATGCACACAGATTTACAATTAGATAAAGTAAATTTAAAACTCTCCAAAGTATATATAATCATGCTCTTTTGATACTTGGTTCATATATAAGTTAACTAAAGTTGTCATGGAACAATCTAGCTCGTGTCCTGATGTATCCTCTGAATGCACACAGATTTACCATTACCTAAAGTAAATTTAAAACTCTCCAAAGTATATATCATCATGTTCTTTTGATATTTGTTAATACATATATAAGTTAACTAAAGTTGTAATGGAACAATCTGGCTCGTCTCCTGATAGGTCGTCCGAATCACACAGATTTACCATTACATAAAGTAAATTTAAAACTCTCTAAAGTATATATCATCATGTTCTTTTGATATTTGTTACATATATAAATTAACTAAAATTGTAATGCAACAATCTGGCTCGTGTCCTGATGTGTCATCTGAATGCACACCGATTTACCTGTGCATAAAGTAAATTTAATTCTCTAAAGTATATATCATCATGCTCTTTTGATACTTGGTACATATATAAGTTAACTAAAGTTGTGATGGAACAATCTGATATTTGTTATATGATATTTGTTACATATATAAGTCAACTAAAATTGTAATGGAACAATCTGGCTCGTGTCCAGATGTGTCCTCTGAATGCACACCGGTTTACCTGTGCAAAAAGTAAGTTTAAAACTCTCTAAAGTATATATCATCATGGTCGTTTGATACTTGGTACATATATAAGTTAACTGAAATATTGATGGAACAATCTGGCTCGGTTCCTGATGTTTCGTCTGAATGCACACAGATTTACCATTACATAAAGTAAATTTAAAACTCTCCAAAGTATATATCATCATGTTCTTTTGATATTTGTTACATATATAAATTAACTAAAATTGTAATGCAACAATCTGGCTCGTGTCCTGATGTGTCATCTGAATGCACACCGATTTACCTGTGCATAAAGTAAATTTAATTCTCTAAAGTATATATCATCATGCTCTTTTGATACTTGGTACATATATAAGTTAACTAAAGTTGTGATGGAACAATCTGGCTGGTGTCCTGATGTATCGTCTGAATGCACACAGATTGACCATTACATAAAGTGTATTTAAAACTCTCCAAAGTATATATCATCATGTTCTTTTGATATTTGTTAATACATACATAAGTTAATTAAAATTGTGATGGAACAATCTGGCTCGTGTCTTGATGTGTCCTCTGAATGCACACAGATTTACCATTACATAAAGTAAATTTAAATCCCTCCAAAGTATATATCATCATGTTCTTTTGATATTTGTTAATACATATATAAGTTAACTAAAGTTGTAATGGAACAATCTGGCTCGTCTCCTGATAGGTCGTCCGAATCACACAGATTTACCATTACATAAAGTAAATTTAAAACTCTCTAAAGTATATATCATCATGTTCTTTTGATATTTGTTACATATATAAATTAACTAAAATTGTAATGCAACAATCTGGCTCGTGTCCTGATGTGTCATCTGAATGCACACCGATTTACCTGTGCATAAAGTAAATTTAATTCTCTAAAGTATATATCATCATGCTCTTTTGATACTTGGTACATATATAAGTTAACTAAAGTTGTGATGGAACAATCTGGCTGGTGTCCTGATGTATCGTCTGAATGCACACAGATTGACCATTACATAAAGTGTATTTAAAACTCTCCAAAGTATATATCATCATGTTCTTTTGATATTTGTTAATACATATATAAGTTAATTAAAATTGTGATGGAACAATCTGGCTCGTGTCTTGATGTGTCCTCTGAATGCACACAGATTTACCATTACATAAAGTAAATTTAAATCCCTCCAAAGTATATATATATATCATCATGTTCTTTTGATATTTGTTATATTAGTTAACTAAAGTTGTAATGGAACGATCTGGCTCGTGTCCTGATGTGTCGTCTGAATAACACAGATTTACCATTACATAAAGTAAATTTAAAACTCTCCAAAGTATATATCATCATGTTCTTTTGATATTTGTTACATATATAAATTAACTAAAATTGTAATGCAACAATCTGGCTCGTGTCCTGATGTGTCATCTGAATGCACACCGATTTACCTGTGCATAAAGTAAATTTAATGCTCTAAAGTATATATCATCATGCTCTTTTGATACTTGGTACATATATAAGTTAACTAAAGTTGTGATGGAACAATCTGGCTGGTGTCCTGATGTATCGTCTGAATGCACACAGATTGACCATTACATAAAGTGTATTTAAAACTCTCCAAAGTATATATCATTATGTTCTTTTAATATTTGTTAATACATATATAAGTTAATTAAAATTGTGATGAACAATCTGGCTCTTGTCTTGATGTGTCCTCTGAATGCACACAGATTTACCATTACATAAAGTAAATTTAAATCCCTCCAAAGTATATATATATATCATCATGTTCTTTTGATATTTGTTATATTAGTTAACTAAAGTTGTAATGGAACGATCTGGCTCGTGTCCTGATGTGTCGTCTGAATAACACAGATTTACCATTACATAAAGTAAATTTAAAACTCTCCAAAGTATACATCATGTTGTTTTGATCTTTGTTATATATATATATATATGTATATATATAAGTTACCTAAAATTGTGATGGAACAAACTGGCTTGTGTCCTGATGTGTCGTCTGAATGCACACAGATTTATAATTACACAAAGTAAATTTAAAACTCTCCAAAGTATATATCATCATGTTCTTTTGATATTTGTTACATATATAAGTCAACTAAAATTGTAATGGAACAATCTGGCTCGTCTCCTGATGTGTCGTGTGAATGCACACAGATTTACAATTAGATAAAGTAAATTTAAAACTCTCCAAAGTATATATAATCATGCTCTTTTGATACTTGGTACATATATAAGTTAACTAAAAATGTCATGGAACAATCTAGCTCGTGTCCTGATGTATCCTCTGAATGCACACAGATTTACCATTACCTAAAGTAAATTTAAAACTCTCCAAAGTATATATCATCATGTTCTTTTGATATTTGTTAATACATATATAAGTTAACTAAAGTTGTAATGGAACAATCTGGCTCGTCTCCTGATAGGTCGTCTGAATCACACAGATTTACCATTACATAAAGTAAATTTAAAACTCTCTAAAGTATATATCATCATGTTCTTTTGATATTTGTTATATATATATATATATATAAGTTAACTAAAACTGTCATGGAACAATCTGGCTTGTGTCCTGATGTGTCGTCTCAATGCACACAGATTTACCATTACATAAAGTAAATTTAAACTCTCCAAAGTATATATCATCATGTTCTTTTGATATTTGTTACATATATAAATTAACTAAAATTGTAATGCAACAATCTGGCTCGTGTCCTGATGTGTCATCTGAATGCACACCGATTTACCTGTGCATAAAGTAAATTTAATTCTCTAAAGTATATATCATCATGCTCTTTTGATACTTGGTACAAATATAACTTAACTAAAGTTGTGATGGAACAATCTGGCTGGTGTCCTGATGTATCGTCTGAATGCACACAGATTGACCATTACATAAAGTGTATTTAAAACTCTCCAAAGTATATATCATCATGTTCTTTTGATATTTGTTAATACATATATAAGTTAATTAAAATTGTGATGGAACAATCTGGCTCGTGTCTTGATGTGTCCTCTGAATGCACACAGATTTACCATTACATAAAGTAAATTTAAAACTCTCCAAAGTATACATCATCATGTTGTTTTGATCTTTGTTATATATATATATATATATATATATATATATATATATATAAGTTACCTATATATAAGTTACCTAAAATTGTGATGGAACAATCTGGCTTGTGTCCTGATGTGTCGTCTGAATGGACACAGATTTACAATTACATAAAGTAAATTTAAAACTCTCCAAAGTATATATCATCATGTTCTTTTGATATTTGTTACATATATAAGTCAACTAAAATTGTAATGGAACAATCTGGCTCGTGTCCTGATAGGTCGTCTGAATCACACAGATTTACCATTACATAAAGTAAATTTAAAACTCTCTAAAGTATATATCATCATGTTCTTTTGATATTTGTTATATATATATATATATATAAGTTAACTAAAGTTGTAATGGAACGATCTGGCTCGTGTCCTGATGTGTCGTCTGAATCACACAGATTTACCATTACATAAAGTAAATTTAAAACTCTGTAAAGTATATATCATCATGTTCTTTTGATATTTGTTATATATATATAAGTTAACTAAAGTTGTGATGGAACAATCTCGCTCATGTCCTGGTGTGTCGTCTGAATGCACACAGATTTACCATTACATAAAGTAAATTTAAAACTCTCCAAAGTATATATCATCATGTTCTTTTGATATTTGTTGCATGTATAAGTTAACTAAAGTTGTAATGGAACAATCCCGCTCGTGTCCAGATGTGTGGTCTGAATGCATTTACCGTTACATAAAGTAAATTTAAAACTCTCCAAAGTTTATATCTTCATGTTCTTTTGATATTTGTTACATACATAAGTTAACTGAAATTGTAATGGAACAATCAGGCTCGTGTCCTGATGTGTCGTCTGAATGCACACCGATTTACCCGTGCATAAAGTAAACTTAATTCTCTAAAGTATATATCATCATGCTCTTTTGATACTTGGTACATATATAAGTTAACTAAAGTTGTGCTGGAACAATCTGGCTCGTGTCTTGATGTGTCCTCTGAATGCACACAGATTTACCATTACATAAAGTAAATTTAAATCCTTCCAAAGTATATATATATATCATCATGTTCTTTTGATATTTGTTATATTAGTTAACTAAAGTTGTAATGGAACGATCTGGCTCGTGTCCTGATGTGTCGTCTGAATCACACAGATTTACCATTACATAAAGTAAATTTAAAACTCTCCAAAGTATACATCATCATGTTGTTTTGACCTTTGTTATATATTTATATATATATATATGTATATATATAAGTTACCTAAAATTGTGATGGAACAATCTGGCTTGTGTCCTGATGTGTCGTCTGAATGCACACAGATTTACAATTACATAAAGTAAATTTAAAACTCTCCAAAGTATATATCATCATGTTCTTTTGATATTTGTTACATATATAAGTCAACTAAAATTGTAATGGAACAATCTGGCTCGTGTCCTGATAGGTCGTCTGAATCACACAGATTTACCATTACATAAAGTAAATTTAAAACTCTCTAAAGTATATATCATCATGTTCTTTTGATATTTGTTATATATATATATATATATAAGTTAACTAAAACTGTGATGGAACAATCTGGCTTGTGTCCTGATGTGTCGTCTCAATGCACACAGATTTACCATTACATAAAGTAAATTTAAAACTCTCTAAAGTATATATCATCATGTTCTTTTGATATTTGTTATATATATATAAGTTAACTAAAGTTGTGATGGAACAATCTCGCTCATGTCCTGGTGTGTCGTCTGAATGCACACAGATTTACCATTACATAAAGTAAATTTAAAACTCTCCAAAGTATATATCATCATGTTCTTTTGATATTTGTTGCATGTATAAGTTAACTAAAGTTGTAATGGAACAATCCCGCTCGTGTCCAGATGTGTGGTCTGAATGCACACACATTTACCGTTACATAAAGTAAATTTAAAACTCTCCAAAGTTTATATCTTCATGTTCTTTTGATATTTGTTACATACATAAGTTAACTGAAATTGTAATGGAACAATCAGGCTCGTGTCCTGATGTGTCGTCTGAATGCACACCGATTTACCCGTGCATAAAGTAAACTTAATTCTCTAAAGTATATATCATCATGCTCTTTTGATACTTGGTACATATATAAGTTAACTAAAGTTGTGCTGGAACAATCTGGCTCGTGTCCTGATGTATTGTCTGAATGAACACAGATTTAGCATTACATAAAGTATGTTTAAAACTCTCCAAAGTATATATATATATCATCATGTTCTTTTTATATTTGTTATATAAGTTAACTAAAGTTGTAATGGAACAATCTGGCTCGTGTCCTGATGGGTCGTCTGAATCACACAGATTTACCATTACATAAAGTAAATTTAAAACTCTCTAAAGTATATATCATCATGTTCTGTTGATATTTGTTATATATATATATATATATATATATAAGTTAACTAAAATTGTGATGGAACAATCTGGCTTGTGTCCTGATGTGTCGTCTCAATGCACACAGATTTACCATTACATAAAGTAAATTTAAAACTCTCCAAAGTATATATCATCATCTTTTGATATTTGTTACATATATAAATTAACTAAAATTGTAATGGAACAATCTGGCTCGTGTCCTGATGTGTCGTCTGAATGCACACCGATTTACCTGTGCATAAAGTAAATTTAATTCTCTAAAGTATATATCGTCATGCTCTTTTGATACTTGGTACATATATAAGTTAACTAAAGTTGTGATGGAACAATCTGATATTTGTTATATGATATTTGTTACATATATAAGTCAACTAAAATTGTAATGGAACAATCTGGCTCGTGTCCAGATGTGTCCTCTGAATGCACACCGGTTTACCTGTGCAAAAAGTAAGTTTAAAACTCTCTAAAGTATATATCATCATGGTCGTTTGATACTTGGTACATATATAAGTTAACTGAAATATTGATGGAACAATCTGGCTCGGTTCCTGATGTTTCGTCTGAATGCACACAGATTTACCATTACATAAAGTAAATTTAAAACTCTCTAAAGTATATATCATCATGTTCTTTTGATATTTGTTACATATATAAATTAACTAAAATTGTAATGCAACAATCTGGCTCGTGTCCTGATGTGTCATCTGAATGCACACCGATTTACCTGTGCATAAAGTAAATTTAATTCTCTAAAGTATATATCATCATGCTCTTTTGATACTTGGTACATATATAAGTTAACTAAAGTTGTGATGGAACAATCTGGCTGGTGTCCTGATGTATCGTCTGAATGCACACAGATTGACCATTACATAAAGTGTATTTAAAACTCTCCAAAGTATATATCATCATGTTCTTTTGATATTTGTTAATACATACATAAGTTAATTAAAATTGTGATGGAACAATCTGGCTCGTGTCTTGATGTGTCCTCTGAATGCACACAGATTTACCATTACATAAAGTAAATTTAAATCCCTCCAAAGTATATATATATATCATCATGTTCTTTTGATATTTGTTATATTAGTTAACTAAAGTTGTAATGGAACGATCTGGCTCGTGTCCTGATGTGTCGTCTGAATAACACAGATTTACCATTACATAAAGTAAATTTAAAACTCTCCAAAGTATATATCATCATGTTCTTTTGATATTTGTTACATATATAAATTAACTAAAATTGTAATGCAACAATCTGGCTCGTGTCCTGATGTGTCATCTGAATGCACACCGATTTACCTGTGCATAAAGTAAATTTAATTCTCTAAAGTATATATCATCATGCTCTTTTGATACTTGGTACATATATAAGTTAACTAAAGTTGTGATGGAACAATCTGGCTGGTGTCCTGATGTATCGTCTAAATGCACACAGATTGACCATTACATAAAGTGTATTTAAAACTCTCCAAAGTATATATCATTATGTTCTTTTGATATTTGTTAATACATATATAAGTTAATTAAAATTGTGATGGAACAATCTGGCTCGTGTCTTGATGTGTCCTCTGAATGCACACAGATTTACCATTACATAAAGTAAATTTAAATCCCTCCAAAGTATATATATATATCATCATGTTCTTTTGATATTTGTTACATATATAAATTAACTAAAATTGTAATGCAACAATCTGGCTCGTGTCCTGATGTGTCATCTGAATGCACACCGATTTACCTGTGCATAAAGTAAATTTAATGCTCTAAAGTATATATCATCATGCTCTTTTGATACTTGGTACATATATAAGTTAACTAAAGTTGTGATGGAACAATCTGGCTGGTGTCCTGATGTATCGTCTGAATGCACACAGATTGACCATTACATAAAGTGTATTTAAAACTCTCCAAAGTATATATCATTATGTTCTTTTAATATTTGTTAATACATATATAAGTTAATTAAAATTGTGATGGAACAATCTGGCTCTTGTCTTGATGTGTCCTCTGAATGCACACAGATTTACCATTACATAAAGTAAATTTAAATCCCTCCAAAGTATATATATATATCATCATGTTCTTTTGATATTTGTTATATTAGTTAACTAAAGTTGTAATGGAACGATCTGGCTCGTGTCCTGATGTGTCGTCTGAATAACACAGATTTACCATTACATAAAGTAAATTTAAAACTCTCCAAAGTATACATCATGTTGTTTTGATCTTTGTTATATATATATATATATGTATATATATAAGTTACCTAAAATTGTGATGGAACAAACTGGCTTGTGTCCTGATGTGTCGTCTGAATGCACACAGATTTTTAATTACACAAAGTAAATTTAAAACTCTCCAAAGTATATATCATCATGTTCTTTTGATATTTGTTACATATATAAGTCAACTAAAATTGTAATGGAACAATCTGGCTCGTCTCCTGATGTGTCGTGTGAATGCACACAGATTTACAATTAGATAAAGTAAATTTAAAACTCTCCAAAGTATATATAATCATGCTCTTTTGATACTTGGTACATATATAAGTTAACTAAAAATGTCATGGAACAATCTAGCTCGTGTCCTGATGTATCCTCTGAATGCACACAGATTTACCATTACCTAAAGTAAATTTAAAACTCTCCAAAGTATATATCATCATGTTCTTTTGATATTTGTTAATACATATATAAGTTAACTAAAGTTGTAATGGAACAATCTGGCTCGTCTCCTGATAGGTCGTCTGAATCACACAGATTTACCATTACATAAAAAAAATTTAAAACTCTCTAAAGTATATATCATCATGTTCTTTTGATATTTGTTATATATATATATATATATAAGTTAACTAAAACTGTCATGGAACAATCTGGCTTGTGTCCTGATGTGTCGTCTCAATGCACACAGATTTACCACTACATAAAGTAAATTTAAACTCTCCAAAGTATATATCATCATGTTCTTTTGATATTTGTTACATATATAAATTAACTAAAATTGTAATGCAACAATCTGGCTCGTGTCCTGATGTGTCATCTGAATGCACACCGATTTACCTGTGCATAAAGTAAATTTAATTCTCTAAAGTATATATCATCATGCTCTTTTGATACTTGGTACAAATATAACTTAACTAAAGTTGTGATGGAACAATCTGGCTGGTGTCCTGATGTATCGTCTGAATGCACACAGATTGACCATTACATAAAGTGTATTTAAAACTCTCCAAAGTATATATCATCATGTTCTTTTGATATTTGTTAATACATATATAAGTTAATTAAAATTGTGATGGAACAATCTGGCTCGTGTCTTGATGTGTCCTCTGAATGCACACAGATTTACCATTACATAAAGTAAATTTAAAACTCTCCAAAGTATACATCATCATGTTGTTTTGATCTTTGTTATATATATATATATATATATATATATATATATGTATATATATAAGTTACCTAAAATTGTGATGGAACAATCTGGCTTGTGTCCTGATGTGTCGTCTGAATGGACACAGATTTACAATTACATAAAGTAAATTTAAAACTCTCCAAAGTATATATCATCATGTTCTTTTGATATTTGTTACATATATAAGTCAACTAAAATTGTAATGGAACAATCTGGCTCGTGTCCTGATAGGTCGTCTGAATCACACAGATTTACCATTACATAAAGTAAATTTAAAACTCTCTAAAGTATATATCATCATGTTCTTTTGATATTTGTTATATATATATATATATATAAGTTAACTAAAGTTGTAATGGAACGATCTGGCTCGTGTCCTGATGTGTCGTCTGAATCACACAGATTTACCATTACATAAAGTAAATTTAAAACTCTCTAAAGTATATATCATCATGTTCTTTTGATATTTGTTATATATATATAAGTTAACTAAAGTTGTGATGGAACAATCTCGCTCATGTCCTGGTGTGTCGTCTGAATGCACACAGATTTACCATTACATAAAGTAAATTTAAAACTCTCCAAAGTATATATCATCATGTTCTTTTGATATTTGTTGCATGTATAAGTTAACTAAAGTTGTAATGGAACAATCCCGCTCGTGTCCAGATGTGTGGTCTGAATGCACACACATTTACCGTTACATAAAGTAAATTTAAAACTCTCCAAAGTATATATATATATCATCATGTTCTTTTGATATTTGTTATATTAGTTAACTAAAGTTGTAATGGAACGATCTGGCTCGTGTCCTGATGTGTCGTCTGAATCACACAGATTTACCATTACATAAAGTAAATTTAAAACTCTCCAAAGTATACATCATCATGTTGTTTTGATCTTTGTTATATATATATATATATATATGTATATATATAAGTTACCTAAAATTGTGATGGAACAATCTGGCTTGTGTCCTGATGTGTCGTCTGAATGCACACAGATTTACAATTACATAAAGTAAATTTAAAACTCTCCAAAGTATATATCATCATGTTCTTTTGATATTTGTTACATATATAAGTCAACTAAAATTGTAATGGAACAATCTGGCTCGTGTCCTGATAGGTCGTCTGAATCACACACATTTACCATTACATAAAGTAAATTTAAAACTCTCTAAAGTATATATCATCATGTTCTTTTGATATTTGTTATATATATATATATATATATAAGTTAACTAAAACTGTGATGGAACAATCTGGCTTGTGTCCTGATGTGTCGTCTCAATGCACACAGATTTACCATTACATAAAGTAAATTTAAAACTCTCTAAAGTATATATCATCATGTTCTTTTGATATTTGTTATATATATATAAGTTAACTAAAGTTGTGATGGAACAATCTCGCTCATGTCCTGGTGTGTCGTCTGAATGCACACAGATTTACCATTACATAAAGTAAATTTAAAACTCTCCAAAGTATATATCATCATGTTCTTTTGATATTTGTTGCATGTATAAGTTAACTAAAGTTGTAATGGAACAATCCCGCTCGTGTCCAGATGTGTGGTCTGAATGCACACACATTTACCGTTACATAAAGTAAATTTAAAACTCTCCAAAGTTTATATCTTCATGTTCTTTTGATATTTGTTACATACATAAGTTAACTGAAATTGTAATGGAACAATCAGGCTCGTGTCCTGATGTGTCGTCTGAATGCACACCGATTTACCCGTGCATAAAGTAAACTTAATTCTCTAAAGTATATATCATCATGCTCTTTTGATACTTGGTACATATATAAGTTAACTAAAGTTGTGCTGGAACAATCTGGCTCGTGTCCTGATGTATTGTCTGAATGAACACAGATTTAGCATTACATAAAGTATGTTTAAAACTCTCCAAAGTATATATATATATCATCATGTTCTTTTATATTTGTTAATACATATATAAGTTAATTAAAATTGTGATGGAACAATCTGGCTCGTGTCTTGATGTGTCATCCGAATGCACACACATTTACCATTACATAAAGTAAATTTAAAACTCTCCAAAGTATATATATATATCATCATGTTCTTTTTATATTTGTTATATAAGTTAACTAAAGTTGTATTGGAACAATCTGGCTCGTGTCCTGATGGGTCGTCTGAATCACACAGATTTACCATTACATAAAGTAAATTTAAAACTCTCTAAAGTATATATCATCATGTTCTGTTGATATTTGTTATATATATATATATATATATATATAAGTTAACTAAAATTGTGATGGAACAATCTGGCTTGTGTCCTGATGTGTCGTCTCAATGCACACAGATTTACCATTACATAAAGTAAATTTAAAACTCTCCAAAGTATATATCATCATCTTTTGATATTTGTTACATATATAAATTAACTAAAATTGTAATGGAACAATCTGGCTCGTGTCCTGATGTGTCGTCTGAATGCACACCGATTTACCTGTGCATAAAGTAAATTTAATTCTCTAAAGTATATATCGTCATGCTCTTTTGATACTTGGTACATATATAAGTTAACTAAAGTTGTGATGGAACAATCTGATATTTGTTATATGATATTTGTTACATATATAAGTCAACTAAAATTGTAATGGAACAATCTGGCTCGTGTCCAGATGTGTCCTCTGAATGCACACCGGTTTACCTGTGCAAAAAGTAAGTTTAAAACTCTCTAAAGTATATATCATCATGGTCGTTTGATACTTGGTACATATATAAGTTAACTGAAATATTGATGGAACAATCTGGCTCGGTTCCTGATGTTTCGTCTGAATGCACACAGATTTACCATTACATAAAGTAAATTTAAAACTCTCTAAAGTATATATCATCATGTTCTTTTGATATTTGTTACATATATAAATTAACTAAAATTGTAATGCAACAATCTGGCTCGTGTCCTGATGTGTCATCTGAATGCACACCGATTTACCTGTGCATAAAGTAAATTTAATTCTCTAAAGTATATATCATCATGCTCTTTTGATACTTGGTACATATATAAGTTAACTAAAGTTGTGATGGAACAATCTGGCTGGTGTCCTGATGTATCGTCTGAATGCACACAGATTGACCATTACATAAAGTGTATTTAAAACTCTCCAAAGTATATATCATCATGTTCTTTTGATATTTGTTAATACATACATAAGTTAATTAAAATTGTGATGGAACAATCTGGCTCGTGTCTTGATGTGTCCTCTGAATGCACACAGATTTACCATTACATAAAGTAAATTTAAATCCCTCCAAAGTATATATATATATCATCATGTTCTTTTGATATTTGTTATATTAGTTAACTAAAGTTGTAATGGAACGATCTGGCTCGGTTCCTGATGTTTCGTCTGAATGCACACAGATTTACCATTACATAAAGTAAATTTAAAACTCTCTAAAGTATATATCATCATGTTCTTTTGATATTTGTTACATATATAAATTAACTAAAATTGTAATGCAACAATCTGGCTCGTGTCCTGATGTGTCATCTGAATGCACACCGATTTACCTGTGCATAAAGTAAATTTAATTCTCTAAAGTATATATCATCATGCTCTTTTGATACTTGGTACATATATAAGTTAACTAAAGTTGTGATGGAACAATCTGGCTTGTGTCCTGATGTATCGTCTGAATGCACACAGATTGACCATTACATAAAGTGTATTTAAAACTCTCCAAAGTATATATCATCATGTTCTTTTGATATTTGTTAATACATACATAAGTTAATTAAAATTGTGATGGAACAATCTGGCTCGTGTCTTGATGTGTCCTCTGAATGCACACAGATTTACCATTACATAAAGTAAATTTAAATCCCTCCAAAGTATATATATATATCATCATGTTCTTTTGATATTTGTTATATTAGTTAACTAAAGTTGTAATGGAACGATCTGGCTCGTGTCCTGATGTGTCGTCTGAATAACACAGATTTACCATTACATAAAGTAAATTTAAAACTCTCCAAAGTATATATCATCATGTTCTTTTGATATTTGTTACATATATAAATTAACTAGAATTGTAATGCAACAATCTGGCTCGTGTCCTGATGTGTCATCTGAATGCACACCGATTTACCTGTGCATAAAGTAAATTTAATTCTCTAAAGTATATATCATCATGCTCTTTTGATACTTGGTACATATATAAGTTAACTAAAGTTGTGATGGAACAATCTGGCTGGTGTCCTGATGTATCGTCTGAATGCACACAGATTGACCATTACATAAAGTGTATTTAAAACTCTCCAAAGTATATATCATCATGTTCTTTTGATATTTGTTAATACATATATAAGTTAATTAAAATTGTGATGGAACAATCTGGCTCGTGTCTTGATGTGTCCTCTGAATGCACACAGATTTACCATTACATAAAGTAAATTTAAATCCCTCCAAAGTATATATATATATCATCATGTTCTTTTGGTATTTGTTATATTAGTTAACTAAAGTTGTAATGGAACGATCTGGCTCGTGTCCTGATGTGTCGTCTGAATAACACAGATTTACCATTACATAAAGTAAATTTAAAACTCTCCAAAGTATACATCATGTTGTTTTGATCTTTGTTATATATATATATATATATGTATATATATAAGTTACCTAAAATTGTGATGGAACAAACTGGCTTGTGTCCTGATGTGTCGTCTGAATGCACACAGATTTATAATTACACAAAGTAAATTTAAAACTCTCCAAAGTATATCTCATCATGTTCTTTTGATATTTGTTACATATATAAGTCAACTAAAATTGTAATGGAACAATCTGGCTCGTCTCCTGATGTGTCGTGTGAATGCACACAGATTTACAATTAGATAAAGTAAATTTAAAACTCTCCAAAGTATATATAATCATGCTCTTTTGATACTTGGTACATATATAAGTTAACTAAAGTTGTCATGGAACAATCTAGCTCGTGTCCTGATGTATCCTCTGAATGCACACAGATTTACCATTACCTAAAGTAAATTTAAAACTCTCCAAAGTATATATCATCATGTTCTTTTGATATTTGTTAATACATATATAAGTTAACTAAAGTTGTAATGGAACAATCTGGCTCGTCTCCTGATAGGTCGTCCGAATCACACAGATTTACCATTACATAAAGTAAATTTAAAACTCTCTAAAGTATATATCATCATGTTCTTTTGATATTTGTTACATATATAAATTAACTAAAATTGTAATGGAACAATCTGGCTCGTGTCCTGATGTGTCATCTGAATGCACACCGATTTACCTGTGCATAAAGTAAATTTAATTCTCTAAAGTATATATCATCATGCTCTTTTGATACTTGGTACAAATATAACTTAACTAAAGTTGTGATGGAACAATCTGGCTGGTGTCCTGATGTATCGTCTGAATGCACACAGATTGACCATTACATAAAGTGTATTTAAAACTCTCCAAAGTATATATCATCATGTTCTTTTGATATTTGTTAATACATATATAAGTTAATTAAAATTGTGATGGAACAATCTGGCTCGTGTCTTGATGTGTCCTCTGAATGCACACAGATTTACCATTACATAAAGTAAATTTAAAACCCTCCAAAGTATATATATATATCATCATGTTCTTTTGATATTTGTTATATTAGTTAACTAAAGTTGTAATGGAACGATGTGGCTCGTGTCCTGATGTGTCGTCTGAATCACACAGATTTACCATTACATAAAGTAAATTTAAAACTCTCCAAAGTATATATCATCATGTTGTTTTGATCTTTGTTATATATATATATATATATATATATATATATGTATATATATAAGTTACCTAAAATTGTGATGGAACAATCTGGCTTGTGTCCTGATGTGTCGTCTGAATGCACACAGATTTACAATTACATAAAGTAATTTTAAAACTCTCCAAAGTATATATCATCATGTTCTTTTGATATTTGTTACATATATAAATTAACTAAAATTGTAATGCAACAATCTGGCTCGTGTCCTGATGTGTCGTCTGAATGCACACCGATTTACCTGTGCATAAAGTAAATTTAATTCTCTAAAGTATATATCATCATGCTCTTTTGATACTTGGTACATATATAAGTTAACTAAAGTTGTGATGGAACAATCTGATATTTGTTATATGATATTTGTTACATATATAAGTCAACTAAAATTGTAATGGAACAATCTGGCTCGTGTCCAGATGTGTCCTCTGAATGCACACCGGTTTACCTGTGCAAAAGTAAGTTTAAAACTCTCTAAAGTATATATCATCATGGTCGTTTGATACTTGGTACATATATAAGTTAACTGAAATATTGATGGAACAATCTGGCTCGGTTCCTGATGTTTCGTCTGAATGCACACAGATTTACCATTACATAAAGTAAATTTAAAACTCTCCAAAGTATATATCATCATGTTCTTTTGATATTTGTTACATATATAAATTAACTAAAATTGTAATGCAACAATCTGGCTCGTGTCCTGATGTGTCATCTGAATGCACACCGATTTACCTGTGCATAAAGTAAATTTAATTCTCTAAAGTATATATCATCATGCTCTTTTGATACTTGGTACATATATAAGTTAACTAAAGTTGTGATGGAACAATCTGGCTGGTGTCCTGATGTATCGTCTGAATGCACACAGATTGACCATTACATAAAGTGTATTTAAAACTCTCCAAAGTATATATATTATCATGTTCTTTTGATATTTGTTAATACATACATAAGTTAATTAAAATTGTGATGGAACAATCTGGCTCGTGTCTTGATGTGTCCTCTGAATGCACACAGATTTACCATTACATAAAGTAAATTTAAATCCCTCCAAAGTATATATCATCATGTTCTTTTGATATTTGTTAATACATATATAAGTTAACTAAAGTTGTAATGGAACAATCTGGCTCGTCTCCTGATAGGTCGTCCGAATCACACAGATTTACCATTACATAAAGTAAATTTAAAACTCTCTAAAGTATATATCATCATGTTCTTTTGATATTAGTTACATATATAAATTAACTAAAATTGTAATGCAACAATCTGGCTCGTGTCCTGATGTGTCATCTGAATGCACACCGATTTACCTGTGCATAAAGTAAATTTAATTCTCTAAAGTATATATCATCATGCTCTTTTGATACTTGGTACATATATAAGTTAACTAAAGTTGTGATGGAACAATCTGATATTTGTTATATGATATTTGTTACATATATAAGTCAACTAAAATTGTAATGGAACAATCTGGCTCGTGTCCAGATGTGTCCTCTGAATGCACACCGGTTTACCTGTGCAAAAAGTAAGTTTAAAACTCTCTAAAGTATATATCATCATGGTCGTTTGATACTTGGTACATATATAAGTTAACTGAAATATTGATGGAACAATCTGGCTCGGTTCCTGATGTTTCGTCTGAATGCACACAGATTTACCATTACATAAAGTAAATTTAAAACTCTCCAAAGTTTACATCATGTTGTTTTGATCTTTGTTATATATATATATATATGTATATATATAAGTTACCTAAAATTGTGATGGAACAAACTGGCTTGTGTCCTGATGTGTCGTCTGAATGCACACAGATTTATAATTACACAAAGTAAATTTAAAACTCTTCAAAGTATATATATATATCATCATGTTCTTTTGATATTTGTTAGATAAGTTAACTAAAGTTGTAATGGAACAATCTGGCTCGTGTCCTGCTATGTCGTCTGAATCACACAGATTTACCATTACATAAAGTAAATTTAAAACTCTCTAAAGTATATATCATCATGTTCTTTTGATATTTGTTATATATATATATATATATATATATATATATATATATATATATATATATATATATATATATATATATATATATATATATATATATATATATATATATAAGTTAACTAAAATTGTGATGGAACAATCTGGCTTGTGTCCTGATGTCTCGTCTGAATGCACACAGATTTATAATTACACAAAGTAAATTTAAAACTCTCCAAAGTATATATCATCATGTTCTTTTGATATTTGTTTCATATATAAGTCAACTAAAATTGTAATGGAACAATCTGGCTCGTCTCCTGATGTGTCGTGTGAATGCACACAGATTTACAATTAGATAAAGTAAATTTAAAACTCTCCAAAGTATATATAATCATGCTCTTTTGATACTTGGTTCATATATAAGTTAACTAAAGTTGTCATGGAACAATCTAGCTCGTGTCCTGATGTATCCTCTGAATGCACACAGATTTACCATTACCTAAAGTAAATTTAAAACTCTCCAAAGTATATATCATCATGTTCTTTTGATATTTGTTAATACATATATAAGTTAACTAAAGTTGTAATGGAACAATCTGGCTCGTCTCCTGATAGGTCGTCCGAATCACACAGATTTACCATTACATAAAGTAAATTTAAAACTCTCTAAAGTATATATCATCATGTTCTTTTGATATTTGTTACATATATAAATTAACTAAAATTGTAATGCAACAATCTGGCTCGTGTCCTGATGTGTCATCTGAATGCACACAGATTTACCTGTTAAAGTAAATTTAATTTAAAACTCTCTCTTTTGAAGTACATATATATTAACTAAAGTTGTGATGGAACATCTGTTCTGTTTGATATTTGTTACATATATAAGTCAACTAAAATTTACCATTACATAAAGTAAATTTAAAACTCTCCAAAGTATACATCATCATGTTGTTTTGATCTTTGTTATATATATATATATATATATATATATATATATATATATATATATATATATATGTATATATATAAGTTACCTAAAATTGTGATGGAACAATCTGGCTTGTGTCCTGATGTGTCGTCTGAATGGACACAGATTTACCATTACATAAAGTAAATTTAAAACTCTCCAAAGTATATATCATCATGTTCTTTTGATATTTGTTACATATATAAGTCAACTAAAATTGTAATGGAACAATCTGGCTCGTGTCCTGATAGGTCGTCTGAATCACACAGATTTACCATTACATAAAGTAAATTTAAAACTCTCTAAAGTATATATCATCATGTTCTTTTGATATTTGTTATATATATAAATATATATAAGTTAACTAAAGTTGTAATGGAACGATCTGGCTCGTGTCCTGATGTGTCGTCTGAATCACACAGATTTAGCATTACATAAAGTAAATTTAAAACTCTCTAAAGTATATATCATCATGTTCTTTTGATATTTGTTATATATATATAAGTTAACTAAAGTTGTGATGGAACAATCTCGCTCATGTCCTGGTGTGTCGTCTGAATGCACACAGATTTACCATTACATAAAGTAAATTTAAAACTCTCCAAAGTATATATCATCATGTTCTTTTGATATTTGTTGCATGTATAAGTTAACTAAAGTTGTAATGGAACAATCCCGCTCGTGTCCAGATGTGTGGTCTGAATGCACACACATTTACCGTTACATAAAGTAAATTTAAAACTCTCCAAAGTTTATATCTTCATGTTCTTTTGATATTTGTTACATACATAAGTTAACTGAAATTGTAATGGAACAATCAGGCTCGTGTCCTGATGTGTCGTCTGAATGCACACCGATTTACCCGTGCATAAAGTAAACTTAATTCTCTAAAGTATATATCATCATGCTCTTTTGATACTTGGTACATATATAAGTTAACTAAAGTTGTGCTGGAACAATCTGGCTCGTGTCTTGATGTGTCCTCTGAATGCACACAGATTTACCATTACATAAAGTAAATTTAAATCCCTCCAAAGTATATATATATATCATCATGTTCTTTTGATATTTGTTATATTAGTTAACTAAAGTTGTAATGGAACGATCTGGCTCGTGTCCTGATGTGTCGTCTGAATCACACAGATTTACCATTACATAAAGTAAATTTAAAACTCTCCAAAGTATACATCATCATGTTGTTTTGATCTTTGTTATATATATATATATATATATGTATATATATAAGTTACCTAAAATTGTGATGGAACAATCTGGCTTGTGTCCTGATGTGTCGTCTGAATGCACACAGATTTACAATTACATAAAGTAAATTTAAAACTCTCCAAAGTATATATCATCATGTTCTTTTGATATTTGTTACATATATAAGTCAACTAAAATTGTAATGGAACAATCTGGCTCGTGTCCTGATAGGTCGTCTGAATCACACAGATTTACCATTACATAAAGTAAATTTAAAACTCTCTAAAGTATATATCATCATGTTCTTTTGATATTTGTTATATATATATATATATATAAGTTAACTAAAACTGTGATGGAACAATCTGGCTTGTGTCCTGATGTGTCGTCTCAATGCACACAGATTTACCATTACATAAAGTAAATTTAAAACTCTCTAAAGTATATATCATCATGTTCTTTTGATATTTGTTATATATATATAAGTTAACTAAAGTTGTGATGGAACAATCTCGCTCATGTCCTGGTGTGTCGTCTGAATGCACACAGATTTACCATTACATAAAGTAAATTTAAAACTCTCCAAAGTATATATCATCATGTTCTTTTGATATTTGTTGCATGTATAAGTTAACTAAAGTTGTAATGGAACAATCCCGCTCGTGTCCAGATGTGTGGTCTGAATGCACACACATTTACCGTTACATAAAGTAAATTTAAAACTCTCCAAAGTTTATATCTTCATGTTCTTTTGATATTTGTTACATACATAAGTTAACTGAAATTGTAATGGAACAATCAGGCTCGTGTCCTGATGTGTCGTCTGAATGCACACCGATTTACCCGTGCATAAAGTAAACTTAATTCTCTAAAGTATATATCATCATGCTCTTTTGATACTTGGTACATATATAAGTTAACTAAAGTTGTGCTGGAACAATCTGGCTCGTGTCCTGATGTATTGTCTGAATGAACACAGATTTAGCATTACATAAAGTATGTTTAAAACTCTCCAAAGTATATATATATATCATCATGTTCTTTTATATTTGTTAATACATATATAAGTTAATTAAAATTGTGATGGAACAATCTGGCTCGTGTCTTGATGTGTCATCCGAATGCACACACATTTACCATTACATAAAGTAAATTTAAAACTCTCCAAAGTATATATATATATCATCATGTTCTTTTTATATTTGTTATATAAGTTAACTAAAGTTGTAATGGAACAATCTGGCTCGTGTCCTGATGGGTCGTCTGAATCACACAGATTTACCATTACATAAAGTAAATTTAAAACTCTCTAAAGTATATATCATCATGTTCTGTTGATATTTGTTATATATATATATATATATATATATATAAGTTAACTAAAATTGTGATGGAACAATCTGGCTTGTGTCCTGATGTGTCGTCTCAATGCACACAGATTTACCATTACATAAAGTAAATTTAAAACTCTCCAAAGTATATATCATCATCTTTTGATATTTGTTACATATATAAATTAACTAAAATTGTAATGGAACAATCTGGCTCGTGTCCTGATGTGTCGTCTGAATGCACACCGATTTACCTGTGCATAAAGTAAATTTAATTCTCTAAAGTATATATCGTCATGCTCTTTTGATACTTGGTACATATATAAGTTAACTAAAGTTGTGATGGAACAATCTGATATTTGTTATATGATATTTGTTACATATATAAGTCAACTAAAATTGTAATGGAACAATCTGGCTCGTGTCCAGATGTGTCCTCTGAATGCACACCGGTTTACCTGTGCAAAAAGTAAGTTTAAAACTCTCTAAAGTATATATCATCATGGTCGTTTGATACTTGGTACATATATAAGTTAACTGAAATATTGATGGAACAATCTGGCTCGGTTCCTGATGTTTCGTCTGAATGCACACAGATTTACCATTACATAAAGTAAATTTAAAACTCTCTAAAGTATATATCATCATGTTCTTTTGATATTTGTTACATATATAAATTAACTAAAATTGTAATGCAACAATCTGGCTCGTGTCCTGATGTGTCATCTGAATGCACACCGATTTACCTGTGCATAAAGTAAATTTAATTCTCTAAAGTATATATCATCATGCTCTTTTGATACTTGGTACATATATAAGTTAACTAAAGTTGTGATGGAACAATCTGGCTTGTGTCCTGATGTATCGTCTGAATGCACACAGATTGACCATTACATAAAGTGTATTTAAAACTCTCCAAAGTATATATCATCATGTTCTTTTGATATTTGTTAATACATACATAAGTTAATTAAAATTGTGATGGAACAATCTGGCTCGTGTCTTGATGTGTCCTCTGAATGCACACAGATTTACCATTACATAAAGTAAATTTAAATCCCTCCAAAGTATATATATATATCATCATGTTCTTTTGATATTTGTTATATTAGTTAACTAAAGTTGTAATGGAACGATCTGGCTCGTGTCCTGATGTGTCGTCTGAATAACACAGATTTACCATTACATAAAGTAAATTTAAAACTCTCCAAAGTATATATCATCATGTTCTTTTGATATTTGTTACATATATAAATTAACTAGAATTGTAATGCAACAATCTGGCTCGTGTCCTGATGTGTCATCTGAATGCACACCGATTTACCTGTGCATAAAGTAAATTTAATTCTCTAAAGTATATATCATCATGCTCTTTTGATACTTGGTACATATATAAGTTAACTAAAGTTGTGATGGAACAATCTGGCTGGTGTCCTGATGTATCGTCTAAATGCACACAGATTGACCATTACATAAAGTGTATTTAAAACTCTCCAAAGTATATATCAATATGTTCTTTTGATATTTGTTAATACATATATAAGTTAATTAAAATTGTGATGGAACAATCTGGCTCGTGTCTTGATGTGTCCTCTGAATGCACACAGATTTACCATTACATAAAGTAAATTTAAATCCCTCCAAAGTATATATATATATCATCATGTTCTTTTGGTATTTGTTATATTAGTTAACTAAAGTTGTAATGGAACGATCTGGCTCGTGTCCTGATGTGTCGTCTGAATAACACAGATTTACCATTACATAAAGTAAATTTAAAACTCTCCAAAGTATACATCATGTTGTTTTGATCTTTGTTATATATATATATATATATGTATATATATAAGTTACCTAAAATTGTGATGGAACAAACTGGCTTGTGTCCTGATGTGTCGTCTGAATGCACACAGATTTATAATTACACAAAGTAAATTTAAAACTCTCCAAAGTATATCTCATCATGTTCTTTTGATATTTGTTACATATATAAGTCAACTAAAATTGTAATGGAACAATCTGGCTCGTCTCCTGATGTGTCGTGTGAATGCACACAGATTTACAATTAGATAAAGTAAATTTAAAACTCTCCAAAGTATATATAATCATGCTCTTTTGATACTTGGTACATATATAAGTTAACTAAAGTTGTCATGGAACAATCTAGCTCGTGTCCTGATGTATCCTCTGAATGCACACAGATTTACCATTACCTAAAGTAAATTTAAAACTCTCCAAAGTATATATCATCATGTTCTTTTGATATTTGTTAATACATATATAAGTTAACTAAAGTTGTAATGGAACAATCTGGCTCGTCTCCTGATAGGTCGTCCGAATCACACAGATTTACCATTACATAAAGTAAATTTAAAACTCTCTAAAGTATATATCATCATGTTCTTTTGATATTTGTTACATATATAAATTAACTAAAATTGTAATGCAACAATCTGGCTCGTGTCCTGATGTGTCATCTGAATGCACACCGATTTACCTGTGCATAAAGTAAATTTAATTCTCTAAAGTATATATCATCATGCTCTTTTGATACTTGGTACAAATATAACTTAACTAAAGTTGTGATGGAACAATCTGGCTGGTGTCCTGATGTATCGTCTGAATGCACACAGATTGACCATTGCATAAAGTGTATTTAAAACTCTCCAAAGTATATATCATCATGTTCTTTTGATATTTGTTAATACATATATAAGTTAATTAAAATTGTGATGGAGCAATCTGGCTCGTGTCTTGATGTGTCCTCTGAATGCACACAGATTTACCATTACATAAAGTAAATTTAAATCCCTCCAAAGTATATATATATATCATCATGTTCTTTTGATATTTGTTATATTAGTTAACTAAAGTTGTAATGGAACGATGTGGCTCGTGTCCTGATGTGTCGTCTGAATCACACAGATTTATTATTACATAAAGTAAATTTAAAACTCTCCAAAGTATACATCATCATGTTGTTTTGATCTTTGTTATATATATATATATATATATATATATATATGTATATATATAAGTTACCTAAAATTGTGATGGAACAATCTGGCTTGTGTCCTGATGTGTCGTCTGAATGCACACAGATTTACAATTACATAAAGTAATTTTAAAACTCTCCAAAGTATATATCATCATGTTCTTTTGATATTTGTTACATATATAAATTAACTAAAATTGTAATGCAACAATCTGGCTCGTGTCCTGATGTGTCATCTGAATGCACACCGATTTACCTGTGCATAAAGTAAATTTAATTCTCTAAAGTATATATCATCATGCTCTTTTGATACTTGGTACATATATAAGTTAACTAAAGTTGTGATGGAACAATCTGATATTTGTTATATGATATTTGTTACATATATAAGTCAACTAAAATTGTAATGGAACAATCTGGCTCGTGTCCAGATGTGTCCTCTGAATGCACACCGGTTTACCTGTGCAAAAAGTAAGTTTAAAACTCTCTAAAGTATATATCATCATGGTCGTTTGATACTTGGTACATATATAAGTTAACTGAAATATTGATGGAACAATCTGGCTCGGTTCCTGATGTTTCGTCTGAATGCACACAGATTTACCATTACATAAAGTAAATTTAAAACTCTCCAAAGTATATATCATCATGTTCTTTTGATATTTGTTACATATATAAATTAACTAAAATTGTAATGCAACAATCTGGCTCGTGTCCTGATGTGTCATCTGAATGCACACCGATTTACCTGTGCATAAAGTAAATTTAATTCTCTAAAGTATATATCATCATGCTCTTTTGATACTTGGTACATATATAAGTTAACTAAAGTTGTGATGGAACAATCTGGCTGGTGTCCTGATGTATCGTCTGAATGCACACAGATTGACCATTACATAAAGTGTATTTAAAACTCTCCAAAGTATATATATTATCATGTTCTTTTGATATTTGTTAATACATACATAAGTTAATTAAAATTGTGATGGAACAATCTGGCTCGTGTCTTGATGTGTCCTCTGAATGCACACAGATTTACCATTACATAAAGTAAATTTAAATCCCTCCAAAGTATATATCATCATGTTCTTTTGATATTTGTTAATACATATATAAGTTAACTAAAGTTGTAATGGAACAATCTGGCTCGTCTCCTGATAGGTCGTCCGAATCACACAGATTTACCATTACATAAAGTAAATTTAAAACTCTCTAAAGTATATATCATCATGTTCTTTTGATATTAGTTACATATATAAATTAACTAAAATTGTAATGCAACAATCTGGCTCGTGTCCTGATGTGTCATCTGAATGCACACCGATTTACCTGTGCATAAAGTAAATTTAATTCTCTAAAGTATATATCATCATGCTCTTTTGATACTTGGTACATATATAAGTTAACTAAAGTTGTGATGGAACAATCTGATATTTGTTATATGATATTTGTTACATATATAAGTCAACTAAAATTGTAATGGAACAATCTGGCTCGTGTCCAGATGTGTCCTCTGAATGCACACCGGTTTACCTGTGCAAAAAGTAAGTTTAAAACTCTCTAAAGTATATATCATCATGGTCGTTTGATACTTGGTACATATATAAGTTAACTGAAATATTGATGGAACAATCTGGCTCGGTTCCTGATGTTTCGTCTGAATGCACACAGATTTACCATTACATAAAGTAAATTTAAAACTCTCCAAAGTATACATCATGTTGTTTTGATCTTTGTTATATATATATATATATGTATATATATAAGTTACCTAAAATTGTGATGGAACAAACTGGCTTGTGTCCTGATGTGTCGTCTGAATGCACACAGATTTATAATTACACAAAGTAAATTTAAAACTCTTCAAAGTATATATATATATCATCATGTTCTTTTGATATTTGTTAGATAAGTTAACTAAAGTTGTAATGGAACAATCTGGCTCGTGTCCTGCTAGGTCGTCTGAATCACACAGATTTACCATTACATAAAGTAAATTTAAAACTCTCTAAAGTATATATCATCATGTTCTTTTGATATTTGTTATATATATATATATATATATATATATATATATATATATATATATATATATATATATATATATATATATATATATATATATATATATATATATATATATATATATATAAGTTAACTAAAATTGTGATGGAACAATCTGGCTTGTGTCCTCATGTCTCTTCTGAATGCACACAGATTTATAATTACACAAAGTAAATTTAAAACTCTCCAAAGTATATATCATCATGTTCTTTTGATATTTGTTTCATATATAAGTCAACTAAAATTGTAATGGAACAATCTGGCTCGTCTCCTGATGTGTCGTGTGAATGCACACAGATTTACAATTAGATAAAGTAAATTTAAAACTCTCCAAAGTATATATAATCATGCTCTTTTGATACTTGGTTCATATATAAGTTAACTAAAGTTGTCATGGAACAATCTAGCTCGTGTCCTGATGTATCCTCTGAATGCACACAGATTTACCATTACCTAAAGTAAATTTAAAACTCTCCAAAGTATATATCATCATGTTCTTTTGATATTTGTTAATACATATATAAGTTAACTAAAGTTGTAATGGAACAATCTGGCTCGTCTCCTGATAGGTCGTCCGAATCACACAGATTTACCATTACATAAAGTAAATTTAAAACTCTCTAAAGTATATATCATCATGTTCTTTTGATATTTGTTACATATATAAATTAACTAAAATTGTAATGCAACAATCTGGCTCGTGTCCTGATGTGTCATCTGAATGCACACCGATTTACCGGTGCATAAAGTAAATTTAATTCTCTAAAGTATATATCATCATGCTCTTTTGATACTTGGTACATATATAAGTTAACTAAAGTTGTGATGGAACAATCTGATATTTGTTATATGATATTTGTTACATATATAAGTCAACTAAAATTTACCATTACATAAAGTAAATTTAAAACTCTCCAAAGTATACATCATCATGTTGTTTTGATCTTTGTTATATATATATATATATATATATATATATATATATATATATATATATATATATATATATATGTATATATATAAGTTACCTAAAATTGTGATGGAACAATCTGGCTTGTGTCCTGATGTGTCGTCTGAATGGACACAGATTTACAATTACATAAAGTAAATTTAAAACTCTCCAAAGTATATATCATCATGTTCTTTTGATATTTGTTACATATATAAGTCAACTAAAATTGTAATGGAACAATCTGGCTCGTGTCCTGATAGGTCGTCTGAATCACACAGATTTACCATTACATAAAGTAAATTTAAAACTCTCTAAAGTATATATCATCATGTTCTTTTGATATTTGTTATATATATAAATATATATAAGTTAACTAAAGTTGTAATGGAACGATCTGGCTCGTGTCCTGATGTGTCGTCTGAATCACACAGATTTAGCATTACATAAAGTAAATTTAAAACTCTCTAAAGTATATATCATCATGTTCTTTTGATATTTGTTATATATATATAAGTTAACTAAAGTTGTGATGGAACAATCTCGCTCATGTCCTGGTGTGTCGTCTGAATGCACACAGATTTACCATTACATAAAGTAAATTTAAAACTCTCCAAAGTATATATCATCATGTTCTTTTGATATTTGTTGCATGTATAAGTTAACTAAAGTTGTAATGGAACAATCCCGCTCGTGTCCAGATGTGTGGTCTGAATGCACACACATTTACCGTTACATAAAGTAAATTTAAAACTCTCCAAAGTTTATATCTTCATGTTCTTTTGATATTTGTTACATACATAAGTTAACTGAAATTGTAATGGAACAATCAGGCTCGTGTCCTGATGTGTCGTCTGAATGCACACCGATTTACCCGTGCATAAAGTAAACTTAATTCTCTAAAGTATATATCATCATGCTCTTTTGATACTTGGTACATATATAAGTTAACTAAAGTTGTGCTGGAACAATCTGGCTCGTGTCTTGATGTGTCCTCTGAATGCACACAGATTTACCATTACATAAAGTAAATTTAAATCCCTCCAAAGTATATATATATATCATCATGTTCTTTTGATATTTGTTATATTAGTTAACTAAAGTTGTAATGGAACGATCTGGCTCGTGTCCTGATGTGTCGTCTGAATCACACAGATTTACCATTACATAAAGTAAATTTAAAACTCTCCAAAGTATACATCATCATGTTGTTTTGATCTTTGTTATATATATATATATATATATATGTATATATATAAGTTACCTAAAATTGTGATGGAACAATCTGGCTTGTGTCCTGATGTGTCGTCTGAATGCACACAGATTTACAATTACATAAAGTAAATTTAAAACTCTTTAAAGTATATATCATCATGTTCTTTTGATATTTGTTACATATATAAGTCAACTAAAATTGTAATGGAACAATCTGGCTCGTGTCCTGATAGGTCGTCTGAATCACACAGATTTACCATTACATAAAGTAAATTTAAAACTCTCTAAAGTATATATCATCATGTTCTTTTGATATTTGTTATATATATATATATATATAAGTTAACTAAAACTGTGATGGAACAATCTGGCTTGTGTCCTGATGTGTCGTCTCAATGCACACAGATTTACCATTACATAAAGTAAATTTAAAACTCTCTAAAGTATATATCATCATGTTCTTTTGATATTTGTTATATATATATAAGTTAACTAAAGTTGTGATGGAACAATCTCGCTCATGTCCTGGTGTGTCGTCTGAATGCACACAGATTTACCATTACATAAAGTAAATTTAAAACTCTCCAAAGTATATATCATCATGTTCTTTTGATATTTGTTGCATGTATAAGTTAACTAAAGTTGTAATGGAACAATCCCGCTCGTGTCCAGATGTGTGGTCTGAATGCACACACATTTACCGTTACATAAAGTAAATTTAAAACTCTCCAAAGTTTATATCTTCATGTTCTTTTGATATTTGTTACATACATAAGTTAACTGAAATTGTAATGGAACAATCAGGCTCGTGTCCTGATGTGTCGTCTGAATGCACACCGATTTACCCGTGCATAAAGTAAACTTAATTCTCTAAAGTATATATCATCATGCTCTTTTGATACTTGGTACATATATAAGTTAACTAAAGTTGTGCTGGAACAATCTGGCTCGTGTCCTGATGTATTGTCTGAATGAACACAGATTTAGCATTACATAAAGTATGTTTAAAACTCTCCAAAGTATATATATATATCATCATGTTCTTTTATATTTGTTAATACATATATAAGTTAATTAAAATTGTGATGGAACAATCTGGCTCGTGTCTTGATGTGTCATCCGAATGCACACACATTTACCATTACATAAAGTAAATTTAAAACTCTCCAAAGTATATATATATATCATCATGTTCTTTTTATATTTGTTATATAAGTTAACTAAAGTTGTAATGGAACAATCTGGCTCGTGTCCTGATGGGTCGTCTGAATCACACAGATTTACCATTACATAAAGTAAATTTAAAACTCTCTAAAGTATATATCATCATGTTCTGTTGATATTTGTTATATATATATATATATATATATATATAAGTTAACTAAAATTGTGATGGAACAATCTGGCTTGTGTCCTGATGTGTCGTCTCAATGCACACAGATTTACCATTACATAAAGTAAATTTAAAACTCTCCAAAGTATATATCATCATCTTTTGATATTTGTTACATATATAAATTAACTAAAATTGTAATGGAACAATCTGGCTCGTGTCCTGATGTGTCGTCTGAATGCACACCGATTTACCTGTGCATAAAGTAAATTTAATTCTCTAAAGTATATATCGTCATGCTCTTTTGATACTTGGTACATATATAAGTTAACTAAAGTTGTGATGGAACAATCTGATATTTGTTATATGATATTTGTTACATATATAAGTCAACTAAAATTGTAATGGAACAATCTGGCTCGTGTCCAGATGTGTCCTCTGAATGCACACCGGTTTACCTGTGCAAAAAGTAAGTTTAAAACTCTCTAAAGTATATATCATCATGGTCGTTTGATACTTGGTACATATATAAGTTAACTGAAATATTGATGGAACAATCTGGCTCGGTTCCTGATGTTTCGTCTGAATGCACACAGATTTACCATTACATAAAGTAAATTTAAAACTCTCTAAAGTATATATCATCATGTTCTTTTGATATTTGTTACATATATAAATTAACTAAAATTGTAATGCAACAATCTGGCTCGTGTCCTGATGTGTCATCTGAATGCACACCGATTTACCTGTGCATAAAGTAAATTTAATTCTCTAAAGTATATATCATCATGCTCTTTTGATACTTGGTACATATATAAGTTAACTAAAGTTGTGATGGAACAATCTGGCTTGTGTCCTGATGTATCGTCTGAATGCACACAGATTGACCATTACATAAAGTGTATTTAAAACTCTCCAAAGTATATATCATCATGTTCTTTTGATATTTGTTAATACATACATAAGTTAATTAAAATTGTGATGGAACAATCTGGCTCGTGTCTTGATGTGTCCTCTGAATGCACACAGATTTACCATTACATAAAGTAAATTTAAATCCCTCCAAAGTATATATATATATCATCATGTTCTTTTGATATTTGTTATATTAGTTAACTAAAGTTGTAATGGAACGATCTGGCTCGTGTCCTGATGTGTCGTCTGAATAACACAGATTTACCATTACATAAAGTAAATTTAAAACTCTCCAAAGTATATATCATCATGTTCTTTTGATATTTGTTACATATATAAATTAACTAGAATTGTAATGCAACAATCTGGCTCGTGTCCTGATGTGTCATCTGAATGCACACCGATTTACCTGTGCATAAAGTAAATTTAATTCTCTAAAGTATATATCATCATGCTCTTTTGATACTTGGTACATATATAAGTTAACTAAAGTTGTGATGGAACAATCTGGCTGGTGTCCTGATGTATCGTCTAAATGCACACAGATTGACCATTACATAAAGTGTATTTAAAACTCTCCAAAGTATATATCAATATGTTCTTTTGATATTTGTTAATACATATATAAGTTAATTAAAATTGTGATGGAACAATCTGGCTCGTGTCTTGATGTGTCCTCTGAATGCACACAGATTTACCATTACATAAAGTAAATTTAAATCCCTCCAAAGTATATATATATATCATCATGTTCTTTTGGTATTTGTTATATTAGTTAACTAAAGTTGTAATGGAACGATCTGGCTCGTGTCCTGATGTGTCGTCTGAATAACACAGATTTACCATTACATAAAGTAAATTTAAAACTCTCCAAAGTATACATCATGTTGTTTTGATCTTTGTTATATATATATATATATATGTATATATATAAGTTACCTAAAATTGTGATGGAACAAACTGGCTTGTGTCCTGATGTGTCGTCTGAATGCACACAGATTTATAATTACACAAAGTAAATTTAAAACTCTCCAAAGTATATCTCATCATGTTCTTTTGATATTTGTTACATATATAAGTCAACTAAAATTGTAATGGAACAATCTGGCTCGTCTCCTGATGTGTCGTGTGAATGCACACAGATTTACAATTAGATAAAGTAAATTTAAAACTCTCCAAAGTATATATAATCATGCTCTTTTGATACTTGGTACATATATAAGTTAACTAAAGTTGTCATGGAACAATCTAGCTCGTGTCCTGATGTATCCTCTGAATGCACACAGATTTACCATTACCTAAAGTAAATTTAAAACTCTCCAAAGTATATATCATCATGTTCTTTTGATATTTGTTAATACATATATAAGTTAACTAAAGTTGTAATGGAACAATCTGGCTCGTCTCCTGATAGGTCGTCCGAATCACACAGATTTACCATTACATAAAGTAAATTTAAAACTCTCTAAAGTATATATCATCATGTTCTTTTGATATTTGTTACATATATAAATTAACTAAAATTGTAATGCAACAATCTGGCTCGTGTCCTGATGTGTCATCTGAATGCACACCGATTTACCTGTGCATAAAGTAAATTTAATTCTCTAAAGTATATATCATCATGCTCTTTTGATACTTGGTACAAATATAACTTAACTAAAGTTGTGATGGAACAATCTGGCTGGTGTCCTGATGTATCGTCTGAATGCACACAGATTGACCATTGCATAAAGTGTATTTAAAACTCTCCAAAGTATATATCATCATGTTCTTTTGATATTTGTTAATACATATATAAGTTAATTAAAATTGTGATGGAGCAATCTGGCTCGTGTCTTGATGTGTCCTCTGAATGCACACAGATTTACCATTACATAAAGTAAATTTAAATCCCTCCAAAGTATATATATATATCATCATGTTCTTTTGATATTTGTTATATTAGTTAACTAAAGTTGTAATGGAACGATCTGGCTCGTGTCCTGATGTGTCGTCTGAATCACACAGATTTATTATTACATAAAGTAAATTTAAAACTCTCCAAAGTATACATCATCATGTTGTTTTGATCTTTGTTATATATATATATATATATATATATATATATATATATATGTATATATATAAGTTACCTAAAATTGTGATGGAACAATCTGGCTTGTGTCCTGATGTGTCGTCTGAATGCACACAGATTTACAATTACATAAAGTAAATTTAAAACTCTCCAAAGTATATATCATCATGTTCTTTTGATATTTGTTACATATATAAGTCAACTAAAATTGTAATGGAACAATCTGGCTCGTGTCCTGATAGGTCGTCTGAATCACACAGATTTACCATTACATAAAGTAAATTTAAAACTCTCTAAAGTATATATCATCATGTTCTTTTGATATTTGTTATATATATATATATATATAAGTTAACTAAAACTGTGATGGAACAATCTGGCTTGTGTCCTGATGTGTCGTCTCAATGCACACAGATTTACCATTACATAAAGTAAATTTAAAACTCTCTAAAGTATATATCATCATGTTCTTTTGATATTTGTTATATATATATAAGTTAACTAAAGTTGTGATGGAACAATCTCGCTCATGTCCTGGTGTGTCGTCTGAATGCACACTGATTTACCATTACATAAAGTAAATTTAAAACTCTCCAAAGTTTATATCTTCATGTTCTTTTGATATTTGTTACATACATAAGTTAACTGAAATTGTAATGGAACAATCAGGCTCGTGTCCTGATGTGTCGTCTGAATGCACACCGATTTACCCGTGCATAAAGTAAACTTAATTCTCTAAAGTATATATCATCATGCTCTTTTGATACTTGGTACATATATAAGTTAACTAAAGTTGTGCTGGAACAATCTGGCTCGTGTTCTGATGTATTGTCTGAATGAACACAGATTTACCATTACATAAAGTATGTTTAAAACTCTCCAAAGTATATATATATATCATCATGTTCTTTTATATTTGTTAATACATATATAAGTTAATTAAAATTGTGATGGAACAATCTGGCTCATGTCTTGATGTGTCATCCGAATGCACACACATTTACCATTACATAAACTAAATTTAAAACTCTCCAAAGTATATATATATATCATCATGTTCTTTTTATAATTGTTATATAAGTTAACTAAAGTTGTAATGGAACAATCTGGCTCGTGTCCTGATGGGTCGTCTGAATCACACAGATTTACCATTACATAAAGTAAATTTAAAACTCTCTAAAGTATATATCATCATGTTCTGTTGATATTTGTTATATATATATATATATATATAAGTTAACTAAAATTGTGATGGAACAATCTGGCTTGTGTCCTGATGTGTCGTCTCAATGCACACAGATTTACCATTACATAAAGTAAATTTAAAACTCTCCAAAGTATATATCATCATCTTTAGATATTTGTTACATATATAAATTAACTAAAATTGTAATGGAACAATCTGGCTCGTGTCCTGATGTGTCGTCTGAATGCACACCGATTTACCTGTGCATAAAGTAAATTTAATTCTCTAAAGTATATATCATCATGCTCTTTTGATACTTGGTACATATATAAGTTAACTAAAGTTGTGATGGAACAATCTGATATTTGTTATATGATATTTGTTACATATATAAGTCAACTAAAATTGTAATGGAACAATCTGGCTCGTGTCCAGATGTGTCCTCTGAATGCACACCGGTTTACCTGTGCAAAAAGTAAGTTTAAAACTCTCTAAAGTATATATCATCATGGTCGTTTGATACTTGGTACATATATAAGTTAACTGAAATATTGATGGAACAATCTGGCTTGGTTCCTGATGTTTCGTCTGAATGCACACAGATTTACCATTACATAAAGTAAATTTAAAACTCTCCAAAGTATATATCATCATGTTCTTTTGATATTTGTTACATATATAAATTAACTAAAATTGTAATGCAACAATCTGGCTCGTGTCCTGATGTGTCATCTGAATGCACACCGATTTACCTGTGCATAAAGTAAATTTAATTCTCTAAAGTATATATCATCATGCTCTTTTGATACTTGGTACATATATAAGTTAACTAAAGTTGTGATGGAACAATCTGGCTGGTGTCCTGATGTATCGTCTGAATGCACACAGATTGACCATTACATAAAGTGTATTTAAAACTCTCCAAAGTATATATCATCATGTTCTTTTGATATTTGTTAATACATACATAAGTTAATTAAAATTGTGATGGAACAATCTGGCTCGTGTCTTGATGTGTCCTCTGAATGCACACAAATTTACCATTACATAAAGTAAATTTAAATCCCTCCAAAGTATATATATATATCATCATGTTCTTTTGATATTTGTTATATTAGTTAACTAAAGTTGTAATGGAACGATCTGGCTCGTGTCCTGATGTGTCGTCTGAATAACACAGATTTACCATTACATAAAGTAAATTTAAAACTCTCCAAAGTATATATCATCATGTTCTTTTGATATTTGTTACATATATAAATTAACTAAAATTGTAATGCAACAATCTGGCTCGTGTCCTGATGTGTCATCTGAATGCACACCGATTTACCTGTGCATAAAGTAAATTTAATTCTCTAAAGTATATATCATCATGCTCTTTTGATACTTGGTACATATATAAGTTAACTAAAGTTGTGATGGAACAATCTGGCTGGTGTCCTGATGTATCGTCTAAATGCACACAGATTGACCATTACATAAAGTGTATTTAAAACTCTCCAAAGTATATATCATTATGTTCTTTTGATATTTGTTAATACATATATAAGTTAATTAAAATTGTGATGGAACAATCTGGCTCGTGTCTTGATGTGTCCTCTGAATGCACACAGATTTACCATTACATAAAGTAAATTTAAATCCCTCCAAAGTATATATATATATCATCATGTTCTTTTGATATTTGTTATATTAGTTAACTAAAGTTGTAATGGAACGATCTGGCTCGTGTCCTGATGTGTCGTCTGAATAACACAGATTTACCATTACATAAAGTAAATTTAAAACTCTCCAAAGTATACATCATGTTGTTTTGATCTTTGTTATATATATATATATATGTATATATATAAGTTACCTAAAATTGTGATGGAACAAACTGGCTTGTGTCCTGATGTGTCGTCTGAATGCACACAGATTTATAATTACACAAAGTAAATTTAAAACTCTCCAAAGTATATATATATATCATCATGTTCTTTTGATATTTGTTAGATAAGTTAACTAAAGTTGTAATGGAACAATCTGGCTCGTGTCCTGCTAGGTCGTCTGAATCACACAGATTTACCATTACACCATTACATAAAGTAAATTTAAAACTCTCTAAAGTATATATCATCATGTTCTTTTGATATTTGTTATATATATATATATATATATATATATATATATATATATATATATATATATATATATATATATATATATATATATATATATATATATAAGTTAACTAAAATTGTGATGGAACAATCTGGCTTGTGTCCTCATGTCTCTTCTGAATGCACACAGATTTATAATTACACAAAGTAAATTTAAAACTCTCCAAAGTATATATCATCATGTTCTTTTGATATTTGTTTCATATATAAGTCAACTAAAATTGTAATGGAACAATCTGGCTCGTCTCCTGATGTGTCGTGTGAATGCACACAGATTTACAATTAGATAAAGTAAATTTAAAACTCTCCAAAGTATATATAATCATGCTCTTTTGATACTTGGTTCATATATAAGTTAACTAAAGTTGTCATGGAACAATCTAGCTCGTGTCCTGATGTATCCTCTGAATGCACACAGATTTACCATTACCTAAAGTAAATTTAAAACTCTCCAAAGTATATATCATCATGTTCTTTTGATATTTGTTAATACATATATAAGTTAACTAAAGTTGTAATGGAACAATCTGGCTCGTCTCCTGATAGGTCGTCCGAATCACACAGATTTACCATTACATAAAGTAAATTTAAAACTCTCTAAAGTATATATCATCATGTTCTTTTGATATTTGTTACATATATAAATTAACTAAAATTGTAATGCAACAATCTGGCTCGTGTCCTGATGTGTCATCTGAATGCACACCGATTTACCTGTGCATAAAGTAAATTTAATTCTCTAAAGTATATATCATCATGCTCTTTTGATACTTGGTACATATATAAGTTAACTAAAGTTGTGATGGAACAATCTGATATTTGTTATATGATATTTGTTACATATATAAGTCAACTAAAATTGTAATGGAACAATCTGGCTCGTGTCCAGATGTGTCCTCTGAATGCACACCGGTTTACCTGTGCAAAAAGTAAGTTTAAAACTCTCTAAAGTATATATCATCATGGTCGTTTGATACTTGGTACATATATAAGTTAACTGAAATATTGATGGAACAATCTGGCTCGGTTCCTGATGTTTCGTCTGAATGCACACAGATTTACCATTACATAAAGTAAATTTAAAACTCTCCAAAGTATATATCATCATGTTCTTTTGATATTTGTTACATATATAAATTAACTAAAATTGTAATGCAACAATCTGGCTCGTGTCCTGATGTGTCATCTGAATGCACACCGATTTACCTGTGCATAAAGTAAATTTAATTCTCTAAAGTATATATCATCATGCTCTTTTGATACTTGGTACATATATAAGTTAACTAAAGTTGTGATGGAACAATCTGGCTGGTGTCCTGATGTATCGTCTGAATGCACACAGATTGACCATTACATAAAGTGTATTTAAAACTCTCCAAAGTATATATCATCATGTTCTTTTGATATTTGTTAATACATACATAAGTTAATTAAAATTGTGATGGAACAATCTGGCTCGTGTCTTGATGTGTCCTCTGAATGCACACAGATTTACCATTACATAAAGTAAATTTAAATCCCTCCAAAGTATATATCATCATGTTCTTTTGATATTTGTTAATACATATATAAGTTAACTAAAGTTGTAATGGAACAATCTGGCTCGTCTCCTGATAGGTCGTCCGAATCACACAGATTTACCATTACATAAAGTAAATTTAAAACTCTCTAAAGTATATATCATCATGTTCTTTTGATATTTGTTACATATATAAATTAACTAAAATTGTAATGCAACAATCTGGCTCGTGTCCTGATGTGTCATCTGAATGCACACCGATTTACCTGTGCATAAAGTAAATTTAATTCTCTAAAGTATATATCATCATGCTCTTTTGATACTTGGTACATATATAAGTTAACTAAAGTTGTGATGGAACAATCTGGCTGGTGTCCTGATGTATCGTCTGAATGCACACAGATTGACCATTACATAAAGTGTATTTAAAACTCTCCAAAGTATATATCATCATGTTCTTTTGATATTTGTTAATACATATATAAGTTAATTAAAATTGTGATGGAACAATCTGGCTCGTGTCTTGATGTGTCCTCTGAATGCACACAGATTTACCATTACATAAAGTAAATTTAAATCCCTCCAAAGTATATATATATATCATCATGTTCTTTTGATATTTGTTATATTAGTTAACTAAAGTTGTAATGGAACGATCTGGCTCGTGTCCTGATGTGTCGTCTGAATAACACAGATTTACCATTACATAAAGTAAATTTAAAACTCTCCAAAGTATATATCATCATGTTCTTTTGATATTTGTTACATATATAAATTAACTAAAATTGTAATGCAACAATCTGGCTCGTGTCCTGATGTGTCATCTGAATGCACACCGATTTACCTGTGCATAAAGTAAATTTAATGCTCTAAAGTATATATCATCATGCTCTTTTGATACTTGGTACATATATAAGTTAACTAAAGTTGTGATGGAACAATCTGGCTGGTGTCCTGATGTATCGTCTGAATGCACACAGATTGACCATTACATAAAGTGTATTTAAAACTCTCCAAAGTATATATCATTATGTTCTTTTAATATTTGTTAATACATATATAAGTTAATTAAAATTGTGATGGAACAATCTGGCTCTTGTCTTGATGTGTCCTCTGAATGCACACAGATTTACCATTACATAAAGTAAATTTAAATCCCTCCAAAGTATATATATATATCATCATGTTCTTTTGATATTTGTTATATTAGTTAACTAAAGTTGTAATGGAACGATCTGGCTCGTGTCCTGATGTGTCGTCTGAATAACACAGATTTACCATTACATAAAGTAAATTTAAAACTCTCCAAAGTATACATGTTGTTTTGATCTTTGTTATATATATATATATATGTATATATATAAGTTACCTAAAATTGTGATGGAACAAACTGGCTTGTGTCCTGATGTGTCGTCTGAATGCACACAGATTTATAATTACACAAAGTAAATTTAAAACTCTCCAAAGTATATATCATCATGTTCTTTTGATATTTGTTACATATATAAGTCAACTAAAATTGTAATGGAACAATCTGGCTCGTCTCCTGATGTGTCGTGTGAATGCACACAGATTTACAATTAGATAAAGTAAATTTAAAACTCTCCAAAGTATATATAATCATGCTCTTTTGATACTTGGTACATATATAAGTTAACTAAAAATGTCATGGAACAATCTAGCTCGTGTCCTGATGTATCCTCTGAATGCACACAGATTTACCATTACCTAAAGTAAATTTAAAACTCTCCAAAGTATATATCATCATGTTCTTTTGATATTTGTTAATACATATATAAGTTAACTAAAGTTGTAATGGAACAATCTGGCTCGTCTCCTGATAGGTCGTCTGAATCACACAGATTTACCATTACATAAAGTAAATTTAAAACTCTCTAAAGTATATATCATCATGTTCTTTTGATATTTGTTATATATATATATATATATAAGTTAACTAAAACTGTCATGGAACAATCTGGCTTGTGTCCTGATGTGTCGTCTCAATGCACACAGATTTACCACTACATAAAGTAAATTTAAACTCTCCAAAGTATATATCATCATGTTCTTTTGATATTTGTTACATATATAAATTAACTAAAATTGTAATGCAACAATCTGGCTCGTGTCCTGATGTGTCATCTGAATGCACACCGATTTACCTGTGCATAAAGTAAATTTAATTCTCTAAAGTATATATCATCATGCTCTTTTGATACTTGGTACAAATATAACTTAACTAAAGTTGTGATGGAACAATCTGGCTGGTGTCCTGATGTATCGTCTGAATGCACACAGATTGACCATTACATAAAGTGTATTTAAAACTCTCCAAAGTATATATCATCATGTTCTTTTGATATTTGTTAATACATATATAAGTTAATTAAAATTGTGATGGAACAATCTGGCTCGTGTCTTGATGTGTCCTCTGAATGCACACAGATTTACCATTACATAAAGTAAATTTAAAACTCTCCAAAGTATACATCATCATGTTGTTTTGATCTTTGTTATATATATATATATATATATATATATATATGTATATATATAAGTTACCTAAAATTGTGATGGAACAATCTGGCTTGTGTCCTGATGTGTCGTCTGAATGGACACAGATTTACAATTACATAAAGTAAATTTAAAACTCTCCAAAGTATATATCATCATGTTCTTTTGATATTTGTTACATATATAAGTCAACTAAAATTGTAATGGAACAATCTGGCTCGTGTCCTGATAGGTCGTCTGAATCACACAGATTTACCATTACATAAAGTAAATTTAAAACTCTCTAAAGTATATATCATCATGTTCTTTTGATATTTGTTATATATATATATATATATAAGTTAACTAAAGTTGTAATGGAACGATCTGGCTCGTGTCCTGATGTGTCGTCTGAATCACACAGATTTACCATTACATAAAGTAAATTTTTAAAACTCTCTAAAGTATATATCATCATGTTCTTTTGATATTTGTTATATATATATAAGTTAACTAAAGTTGTGATGGAACAATCTCGCTCATGTCCTGGTGTGTCGTCTGAATGCACACAGATTTACCATTACATAAAGTAAATTTAAAACTCTCCAAAGTATATATCATCATGTTCTTTTGATATTTGTTGCATGTATAAGTTAACTAAAGTTGTAATGGAACAATCCCGCTCGTGTCCAGATGTGTGGTCTGAATGCACACACATTTACCGTTACATAAAGTAAATTTAAAACTCTCCAAAGTATATATATATATCATCATGTTCTTTTGATATTTGTTATATTAGTTAACTAAAGTTGTAATGCAACAATCAGGCTCGTGTCCTGATGTGTCGTCTGAATGCACACCGATTTACCTGTGCATAAAGTAAATTTAATTCTCTAAAGTATATATCGTCATGCTCTTTTGATACTTGGTACATATATAAGTTAACTAAAGTTGTGATGGAACAATCTGATATTTGTTATATGATATTTGTTACATATATAAGTCAACTAAAATTGTAATGGAACAATCTGGCTCGTGTCCAGATGTGTCCTCTGAATGCACACCGGTTTACCTGTGCAAAAAGTAAGTTTAAAACTCTCTAAAGTATATATCATCATGGTCGTTTGATACTTGGTACATATATAAGTTAACTGAAATATTGATGGAACAATCTGGCTCGGTTCCTGATGTTTCGTCTGAATGCACACAGATTTACCATTACATAAAGTAAATTTAAAACTCTCTAAAGTATATATCATCATGTTCTTTTGATATTTGTTACATATATAAATTAACTAAAATTGTAATGCAACAATCTGGCTCGTGTCCTGATGTGTCATCTGAATGCACACCGATTTACCTGTGCATAAAGTAAATTTAATTCTCTAAAGTATATATCATCATGCTCTTTTGATACTTGGTACATATATAAGTTAACTAAAGTTGTGATGGAACAATCTGGCTGGTGTCCTGATGTATCGTCTGAATGCACACAGATTGACCATTACATAAAGTGTATTTAAAACTCTCCAAAGTATATATCATCATGTTCTTTTGATATTTGTTAATACATACATAAGTTAATTAAAATTGTGATGGAACAATCTGGCTCGTGTCTTGATGTGTCCTCTGAATGCACACAGATTTACCATTACATAAAGTAAATTTAAATCCCTCCAAAGTATATATATATATCATCATGTTCTTTTGATATTTGTTATATTAGTTAACTAAAGTTGTAATGGAACAATCTGGCTCGTGTCCTGATGTGTCGTCTGAATAACACAGATTTACCATTACATAAAGTAAATTTAAAACTCTCCAAAGTATATATCATCATGTTCTTTTGATATTTGTTACATATATAAATTAACTAAAATTGTAATGCAACAATCTGGCTCGTGTCCTGATGTGTCATCTGAATGCACACCGATTTACCTGTGCATAAAGTAAATTTAATTCTCTAAAGTATATATCATCATGCTCTTTTGATACTTGGTACATATATAAGTTAACTAAAGTTGTGATGGAACAATCTGGCTGGTGTCCTGATGTATCGTCTAAATGCACACAGATTGACCATTACATAAAGTGTATTTAAAACTCTCCAAAGTATATATCATTATGTTCTTTTGATATTTGTTAATACATATATAAGTTAATTAAAATTGTGATGGAACAATCTGGCTCGTGTCTTGATGTGTCCTCTGAATGCACACAGATTTACCATTACATAAAGTAAATTTAAATCCCTCCAAAGTATATATATATATCATCATGTTCTTTTGATATTTGTTATATTAGTTAACTAAAGTTGTAATGGAACGATCTGGCTCGTGTCCTGATGTGTCGTCTGAATAACACAGATTTACCATTACATAAAGTAAATTTAAAACTCTCCAAAGTATACATCATGTTGTTTTGATCTTTGTTATATATATATATATATGTATATATATAAGTTACCTAAAATTGTGATGGAACAAACTGGCTTGTGTCCTGATGTGTCGTCTGAATGCACACAGATTTATAATTACACAAAGTAAATTTAAAACTCTCCAAAGTATATCTCATCCTGTTGTTTTGATATTTGTTACATATATAAGTCAACTAAAATTGTAATGGAACAATCTGGCTCGTCTCCTGATGTGTCGTGTTAATGCACACAGATTTACAATTAGATAAAGTAAATTTAAAACTCTCCAAAGTATATATAATCATGCTCTTTTGATACTTGGTACATATATAAGTTAACTAAAAATGTCATGGAACAATCTAGCTCGTGTCCTGATGTATCCTCTGAATGCACACAGATTTACCATTACCTAAAGTAAATTTAAAACTCTCCAAAGTATATATCATCATGTTCTTTTGATATTTGTTAATACATATATAAGTTAACTAAAGTTGTAATGGAACAATCTGGCTCGTCTCCTGATAGGTCGTCTGAATCACACAGATTTACCATTACATAAAGTAAATTTAAAACTCTCTAAAGTATATATCATCATGTTCTTTTGATATTTGTTATATATATGTATATATATAAGTTAACTAAAACTGTCATGGAACAATCTGGCTTGTGTCCTGATGTGTCGTCTCAATGCACACAGATTTACCATTACATAAAGTAAATTTAAAACTCTCCAAAGTATATATCATCATCTTTTGATATTTGTTACATATATAAATTAACTAAAATTGTAATGGAACAATCTGGCTCGTGTCCTGATGTGTCGTCTGAATGCACACCGATTTACCTGTGCATAAAGTAAATTTAATTCTCTAAAGTATATATCGTCATGCTCTTTTGATACTTGGTACATATATAAGTTAACTAAAGTTGTGATGGAACAATCTGATATTTGTTATATGATATTTGTTACATATATAAGTCAACTAAAATTGTAATGGAACAATCTGGCTCGTGTCCAGATGTGTCCTCTGAATGCACACCGGTTTACCTGTGCAAAAAGTAAGTTTAAAACTCTCTAAAGTATATATCATCATGGTCGTTTGATACTTGGTACATATATAAGTTAACTGAAATATTGATGGAACAATCTGGCTCGGTTCCTGATGTTTCGTCTGAATGCACACAGATTTACCGTTACATAAAGTAAATTTAAAACTCTCTAAAGTATATATCATCATGTTCTTTTGATATTTGTTACATATATAAATTAACTAAAATTGTAATGCAACAATCTGGCTCGTGTCCTGATGTGTCATCTGAATGCACACCGATTTACCTGTGCATAAAGTAAATTTAATTCTCTAAAGTATATATCATCATGCTCTTTTGATACTTGGTACATATATAAGTTAACTAAAGTTGTGATGGAACAATCTGGCTTGTGTCCTGATGTATCGTCTGAATGCACACAGATTGACCATTACATAAAGTGTATTTAAAACTCTCCAAAGTATATATCATCATGTTCTTTTGATATTTGTTAATACATACATAAGTTAATTAAAATTGTGATGGAACAATCTGGCTCGTGTCTTGATGTGTCCTCTGAATGCACACAGATTTACCATTACATAAAGTAAATTTAAATCCCTCCAAAGTATATATATATATCATCATGTTCTTTTGATATTTGTTATATTAGTTAACTAAAGTTGTAATGGAACGATCTGGCTCGTGTCCTGATGTGTCGTCTGAATAACACAGATTTATAATTACACAAAGTAAATTTAAAACTCTCCAAAGTATATATCATCATGTTCTTTTGATATTTGTTACATATATAAGTCAACTAAAATTGTAATGGAACAATCTGGCTCGTCTCCTGATGTGTCGTGTGAATGCACACAGATTTACAATTAGATAAAGTAAATTTAAAACTCTCCAAAGTATATATAATCATGCTCTTTTGATACTTGGTACATATATAAGTTAACTAAAAATGTCATGGAACAATCTAGCTCGTGTCCTGATGTATCCTCTGAATGCACACAGATTTACCATTACCTAAAGTAAATTTAAAACTCTCCAAAGTATATATCATCATGTTCTTTTGATATTTGTTAATACATATATAAGTTAACTAAAGTTGTAATGGAACAATCTGGCTCGTCTCCTGATAGGTCGTCTGAATCACACAGATTTACCATTACATAAAGTAAATTTAAAACTCTCTAAAGTATATATCATCATGTTCTTTTGATATTTGTTATATATATATATATATATAAGTTAACTAAAACTGTCATGGAACAATCTGGCTTGTGTCCTGATGTGTCGTCTCAATGCACACAGATTTACCACTACATAAAGTAAATTTAAACTCTCCAAAGTATATATCATCATGTTCTTTTGATATTTGTTACATATATAAATTAACTAAAATTGTAATGCAACAATCTGGCTCGTGTCCTGATGTGTCATCTGAATGCACACCGATTTACCTGTGCATAAAGTAAATTTAATTCTCTAAAGTATATATCATCATGCTCTTTTGATACTTGGTACAAATATAACTTAACTAAAGTTGTGATGGAACAATCTGGCTGGTGTCCTGATGTATCGTCTGAATGCACACAGATTGACCATTACATAAAGTGTATTTAAAACTCTCCAAAGTATATATCATCATGTTCTTTTGATATTTGTTAATACATATATAAGTTAATTAAAATTGTGATGGAACAATCTGGCTCGTGTCTTGATGTGTCCTCTGAATGCACACAGATTTACCATTACATAAAGTAAATTTAAAACTCTCCAAAGTATACATTCATGTTGTTTTGATCTTTGTTATATATATATATATATATATATATATATATGTATATATATAAGTTACCTAAAATTGTGATGGAACAATCTGGCTTGTGTCCTGATGTGTCGTCTGAATGGACACAGATTTACAATTACATAAAGTAAATTTAAAACTCTCCAAAGTATATATCATCATGTTCTTTTGATATTTGTTACATATATAAGTCAACTAAAATTGTAATGGAACAATCTGGCTCGTGTCCTGATAGGTCGTCTGAATCACACAGATTTACCATTACATAAAGTAAATTTAAAACTCTCTAAAGTATATATCATCATGTTCTTTTGATATTTGTTATATATATATATATATATAAGTTAACTAAAGTTGTAATGGAACGCTCTGGCTCGTGTCCTGATGTGTCGTCTGAATCACACAGATTTACCATTACATAAAGTAAATTTAAAACTCTCTAAAGTATATATCATCATGTTCTTTTGATATTTGTTATATATATATAAGTTAACTAAAGTTGTGATGGAACAATCTCGCTCATGTCCTGGTGTGTCGTCTGAATGCACACAGATTTACCATTACATAAAGTAAATTTAAAACTCTCCAAAGTATATATCATCATGTTCTTTTGATATTTGTTGCATGTATAAGTTAACTAAAGTTGTAATGGAACAATCCCGCTCGTGTCCAGATGTGTGGTCTGAATGCACACACATTTACCGTTACATAAAGTAAATTTAAAACTCTCCAAAGTATATATATATATCATCATGTTCTTTTGATATTTGTTATATTAGTTAACTAAAGTTGTAATGCAACAATCAGGCTCGTGTCCTGATGTGTCGTCTGAATGCACACCGATTTACCTGTGCATAAAGTAAATTTAATTCTCTAAAGTATATATCGTCATGCTCTTTTGATACTTGGTACATATATAAGTTAACTAAAGTTGTGATGGAACAATCTGATATTTGTTATATGATATTTGTTACATATATAAGTCAACTAAAATTGTAATGGAACAATCTGGCTCGTGTCCAGATGTGTCCTCTGAATGCACACCGGTTTACCTGTGCAAAAAGTAAGTTTAAAACTCTCTAAAGTATATATCATCATGGTCGTTTGATACTTGGTACATATATAAGTTAACTGAAATATTGATGGAACAATCTGGCTCGGTTCCTGATGTTTCGTCTGAATGCACACAGATTTACCATTACATAAAGTAAATTTAAAACTCTCTAAAGTATATATCATCATGTTCTTTTGATATTTGTTACATATATAAATTAACTAAAATTGTAATGCAACAATCTGGCTCGTGTCCTGATGTGTCATCTGAATGCACACCGATTTACCTGTGCATAAAGTAAATTTAATTCTCTAAAGTATATATCATCATGCTCTTTTGATACTTGGTACATATATAAGTTAACTAAAGTTGTGATGGAACAATCTGGCTGGTGTCCTGATGTATCGTCTGAATGCACACAGATTGACCATTACATAAAGTGTATTTAAAACTCTCCAAAGTATATATCATCATGTTCTTTTGATATTTGTTAATACATACATAAGTTAATTAAAATTGTGATGGAACAATCTGGCTCGTGTCTTGATGTGTCCTCTGAATGCACACAGATTTACCATTACATAAAGTAAATTTAAATCCCTCCAAAGTATATATATATATCATCATGTTCTTTTGATATTTGTTATATTAGTTAACTAAAGTTGTAATGGAACAATCTGGCTCGTGTCCTGATGTGTCGTCTGAATAACACAGATTTACCATTACATAAAGTAAATTTAAAACTCTCCAAAGTATATATCATCATGTTCTTTTGATATTTGTTACATATATAAATTAACTAAAATTGTAATGCAACAATCTGGCTCGTGTCCTGATGTGTCATCTGAATGCACACCGATTTACCTGTGCATAAAGTAAATTTAATTCTCTAAAGTATATATCATCATGCTCTTTTGATACTTGGTACATATATAAGTTAACTAAAGTTGTGATGGAACAATCTGGCTGGTGTCCTGATGTATCGTCTAAATGCACACAGATTGACCATTACATAAAGTGTATTTAAAACTCTCCAAAGTATATATCATTATGTTCTTTTGATATTTGTTAATACATATATAAGTTAATTAAAATTGTGATGGAACAATCTGGCTCGTGTCTTGATGTGTCCTCTGAATGCACACAGATTTACCATTACATAAAGTAAATTTAAATCCCTCCAAAGTATATATATATATCATCATGTTCTTTTGATATTTGTTATATTAGTTAACTAAAGTTGTAATGGAACGATCTGGCTCGTGTCCTGATGTGTCGTCTGAATAACACAGATTTACCATTACATAAAGTAAATTTAAAACTCTCCAAAGTATACATCATGTTGTTTTGATCTTTGTTATATATATATATATATGTATATATATAAGTTACCTAAAATTGTGATGGAACAAACTGGCTTGTGTCCTGATGTGTCGTCTGAATGCACACAGATTTATAATTACACCAAGTAAATTTAAAACTCTCCAAAGTATATCTCATCCTGTTGTTTTGATATTTGTTACATATATAAGTCAACTAAAATTGTAATGGAACAATCTGGCTCGTCTCCTGATGTGTCGTGTTAATGCACACAGATTTACAATTAGATAAAGTAAATTTAAAACTCTCCAAAGTATATATAATCATGCTCTTTTGATACTTGGTACATATATAAGTTAACTAAAAATGTCATGGAACAATCTAGCTCGTGTCCTGATGTATCCTCTGAATGCACACAGATTTACCATTACCTAAAGTAAATTTAAAACTCTCCAAAGTATATATCATCATGTTCTTTTGATATTTGTTAATACATATATAAGTTAACTAAAGTTGTAATGGAACAATCTGGCTCGTCTCCTGATAGGTCGTCTGAATCACACAGATTTACCATTACATAAAGTAAATTTAAAACTCTCTAAAGTATATATCATCATGTTCTTTTGATATTTGTTATATATATGTATATATATAAGTTAACTAAAACTGTCATGGAACAATCTGGCTTGTGTCCTGATGTGTCGTCTCAATGCACACAGATTTACCATTACATAAAGTAAATTTAAAACTCTCCAAAGTATATATCATCATCTTTTGATATTTGTTACATATATAAATTAACTAAAATTGTAATGGAACAATCTGGCTCGTGTCCTGATGTGTCGTCTGAATGCACACCGATTTACCTGTGCATAAAGTAAATTTAATTCTCTAAAGTATATATCGTCATGCTCTTTTGATACTTGGTACATATATAAGTTAACTAAAGTTGTGATGGAACAATCTGATATTTGTTATATGATATTTGTTACATATATAAGTCAACTAAAATTGTAATGGAACAATCTGGCTCGTGTCCAGATGTGTCCTCTGAATGCACACCGGTTTACCTGTGCAAAAAGTAAGTTTAAAACTCTCTAAAGTATATATCATCATGGTCGTTTGATACTTGGTACATATATAAGTTAACTGAAATATTGATGGAACAATCTGGCTCGGTTCCTGATGTTTCGTCTGAATGCACACAGATTTACCGTTACATAAAGTAAATTTAAAACTCTCTAAAGTATATATCATCATGTTCTTTTGATATTTGTTACATATATAAATTAACTAAAATTGTAATGCAACAATCTGGCTCGTGTCCTGATGTGTCATCTGAATGCACACCGATTTACCTGTGCATAAAGTAAATTTAATTCTCTAAAGTATATATCATCATGCTCTTTTGATACTTGGTACATATATAAGTTAACTAAAGTTGTGATGGAACAATCTGGCTTGTGTCCTGATGTATCGTCTGAATGCACACAGATTGACCATTACATAAAGTGTATTTAAAACTCTCCAAAGTATATATCATCATGTTCTTTTGATATTTGTTAATACATACATAAGTTAATTAAAATTGTGATGGAACAATCTGGCTCGTGTCTTGATGTGTCCTCTGAATGCACACAGATTTACCATTACATAAAGTAAATTTAAATCCCTCCAAAGTATATATATATATCATCATGTTCTTTTGATATTTGTTATATTAGTTAACTAAAGTTGTAATGGAACGATCTGGCTCGTGTCCTGATGTGTCGTCTGAATAACACAGATTTACCATTACATAAAGTAAATTTAAAACTCTCCAAAGTATATATCATCATGTTCTTTTGATATTTGTTACATATATAAATTAACTAGAATTGTAATGCAACAATCTGGCTCGTGTCCTGATGTGTCATCTGAATGCACACCGATTTACCTGTGCATAAAGTAAATTTAATTCTCTAAAGTATATATCATCATGCTCTTTTGATACTTGGTACATATATAAGTTAACTAAAGTTGTGATGGAACAATCTGGCTGGTGTCCTGATGTATCGTCTAAATGCACACAGATTGACCATTACATAAAGTGTATTTAAAACTCTCCAAAGTATATATCAATATGTTCTTTTGATATTTGTTAATACATATATAAGTTAATTAAAATTGTGATGGAACAATCTGGCTCGTGTCTTGATGTGTCCTCTGAATGCACACAGATTTACCATTACATAAAGTAAATTTAAATCCCTCCAAAGTATATATATATATCATCATGTTCTTTTGGTATTTGTTATATTAGTTAACTAAAGTTGTAATGGAACGATCTGGCTCGTGTCCTGATGTGTCGTCTGAATAACACAGATTTACCATTACATAAAGTAAATTTAAAACTCTCCAAAGTATACATCATGTTGTTTTGATCTTTGTTATATATATATATATATATGTATATATATAAGTTACCTAAAATTGTGATGGAACAAACTGGCTTGTGTCCTGATGTGTCATCTGAATGCACACAGATTTATAATTACACAAAGTAAATTTAAAACTCTCCAAAGTATATCTCATCATGTTCTTTTGATATTTGTTACATATATAAGTCAACTAAAATTGTAATGGAACAATCTGGCTCGTCTCCTGATGTGTCGTGTGAATGCACACAGATTTACAATTAGATAAAGTAAATTTAAAACTCTCCAAAGTATATATAATCATGCTCTTTTGATACTTGGTACATATATAAGTTAACTAAAGTTGTCATGGAACAATCTAGCTCGTGTCCTGATGTATCCTCTGAATGCACACAGATTTACCATTACCTAAAGTAAATTTAAAACTCTCCAAAGTATATATCATCATGTTCTTTTGATATTTGTTAATACATATATAAGTTAACTAAAGTTGTAATGGAACAATCTGGCTCGTCTCCTGATAGGTCGTCCGAATCACACAGATTTACCATTACATAAAGTAAATTTAAAACTCTCTAAAGTATATATCATCATGTTCTTTTGATATTTGTTACATATATAAATTAACTAAAATTGTAATGCAACAATCTGGCTCGTGTCCTGATGTGTCATCTGAATGCACACCGATTTACCTGTGCATAAAGTAAATTTAATTCTCTAAAGTATATATCATCATGCTCTTTTGATACTTGGTACAAATATAACTTAACTAAAGTTGTGATGGAACAATCTGGCTGGTGTCCTGATGTATCGTCTGAATGCACACAGATTGACCATTGCATAAAGTGTATTTAAAACTCTCCAAAGTATATATCATCATGTTCTTTTGATATTTGTTAATACATATATAAGTTAATTAAAATTGTGATGGAGCAATCTGGCTCGTGTCTTGATGTGTCCTCTGAATGCACACAGATTTACCATTACATAAAGTAAATTTAAATCCCTCCAAAGTATATATATATATCATCATGTTCTTTTGATATTTGTTATATTAGTTAACTAAAGTTGTAATGGAACGATGTGGCTCGTGTCCTGATGTGTCGTCTGAATCACACAGATTTATTATTACATAAAGTAAATTTAAAACTCTCCAAAGTATACATCATCATGTTGTTTTGATCTTTGTTATATATATATATATATATATATATATATATGTATATATATAAGTTACCTAAAATTGTGATGGAACAATCTGGCTTGTGTCCTGATGTGTCGTCTGAATGCACACAGATTTACAATTACATAAAGTAATTTTAAAACTCTCCAAAGTATATATCATCATGTTCTTTTGATATTTGTTACATATATAAATTAACTAAAATTGTAATGCAACAATCTGGCTCGTGTCCTGATGTGTCATCTGAATGCACACCGATTTACCTGTGCATAAAGTAAATTTAATTCTCTAAAGTATATATCATCATGCTCTTTTGATACTTGGTACATATATAAGTTAACTAAAGTTGTGATGGAACAATCTGATATTTGTTATATGATATTTGTTACATATATAAGTCAACTAAAATTGTAATGGAACAATCTGGCTCGTGTCCAGATGTGTCCTCTGAATGCACACCGGTTTACCTGTGCAAAAAGTAAGTTTAAAACTCTCTAAAGTATATATCATCATGGTCGTTTGATACTTGGTACATATATAAGTTAACTGAAATATTGATGGAACAATCTGGCTCGGTTCCTGATGTTTCGTCTGAATGCACACAGATTTACCATTACATAAAGTAAATTTAAAACTCTCCAAAGTATATATCATCATGTTCTTTTGATATTTGTTACATATATAAATTAACTAAAATTGTAATGCAACAATCTGGCTCGTGTCCTGATGTGTCATCTGAATGCACACCGATTTACCTGTGCATAAAGTAAATTTAATTCTCTAAAGTATATATCATCATGCTCTTTTGATACTTGGTACATATATAAGTTAACTAAAGTTGTGATGGAACAATCTGGCTGGTGTCCTGATGTATCGTCTGAATGCACACAGATTGACCATTACATAAAGTGTATTTAAAACTCTCCAAAGTATATATCATCATGTTCTTTTGATATTTGTTAATACATACATAAGTTAATTAAAATTGTGATGGAACAATCTGGCTCGTGTCTTGATGTGTCCTCTGAATGCACACAGATTTACCATTACATAAAGTAAATTTAAATCCCTCCAAAGTATATATCATCATGTTCTTTTGATATTTGTTAATACATATATAAGTTAACTAAAGTTGTAATGGAACAATCTGGCTCGTCTCCTGATAGGTCGTCCGAATCACACAGATTTACCATTACATAAAGTAAATTTAAAACTCTCTAAAGTATATATCATCATGTTCTTTTGATATTAGTTACATATATAAATTAACTAAAATTGTAATGCAACAATCTGGCTCGTGTCCTGATGTGTCATCTGAATGCACACCGATTTACCTGTGCATAAAGTAAATTTAATTCTCTAAAGTATATATCATCATGCTCTTTTGATACTTGGTACATATATAAGTTAACTAAAGTTGTGATGGAACAATCTGATATTTGTTATATGATATTTGTTACATATATAAGTCAACTAAAATTGTAATGGAACAATCTGGCTCGTGTCCAGATGTGTCCTCTGAATGCACACCGGTTTACCTGTGCAAAAAGTAAGTTTAAAACTCTCTAAAGTATATATCATCATGGTCGTTTGATACTTGGTACATATATAAGTTAACTGAAATATTGATGGAACAATCTGGCTCGGTTCCTGATGTTTCGTCTGAATGCACACAGATTTACCATTACATAAAGTAAATTTAAAACTCTCCAAAGTATACATCATGTTGTTTTGATCTTTGTTATATATATATATATATGTATATATATAAGTTACCTAAAATTGTGATGGAACAAACTGGCTTGTGTCCTGATGTGTCGTCTGAATGCACACAGATTTATAATTACACAAAGTAAATTTAAAACTCTTCAAAGTATATATATATATCATCATGTTCTTTTGATATTTGTTAGATAAGTTAACTAAAGTTGTAATGGAACAATCTGGCTCGTGTCCTGCTAGGTCGTCTGAATCACACAGATTTACCATTACATAAAGTAAATTTAAAACTCTCTAAAGTATATATCATCATGTTCTTTTGATATTTGTTATATATATATATATATATATATATATATATATATATATATATATATATATATATATATATATATATATATATATATATATATATATATATATATATAAGTTAACTAAAATTGTGATGGAACAATCTGGCTTGTGTCCTCATGTCTCTTCTGAATGCACACAGATTTATAATTACACAAAGTAAATTTAAAACTCTCCAAAGTATATATCATCATGTTCTTTTGATATTTGTTTCATATATAAGTCAACTAAAATTGTAATGGAACAATCTGGCTCGTCTCCTGATGTGTCGTGTGAATGCACACAGATTTACAATTAGATAAAGTAAATTTAAAACTCTCCAAAGTATATATAATCATGCTCTTTTGATACTTGGTTCATATATAAGTTAACTAAAGTTGTCATGGAACAATCTAGCTCGTGTCCTGATGTATCCTCTGAATGCACACAGATTTACCATTACCTAAAGTAAATTTAAAACTCTCCAAAGTATATATCATCATGTTCTTTTGATATTTGTTAATACATATATAAGTTAACTAAAGTTGTAATGGAACAATCTGGCTCGTCTCCTGATAGGTCGTCCGAATCACACAGATTTACCATTACATAAAGTAAATTTAAAACTCTCTAAAGTATATATCATCATGTTCTTTTGATATTTGTTACATATATAAATTAACTAAAATTGTAATGCAACAATCTGGCTCGTGTCCTGATGTGTCATCTGAATGCACACCGATTTACCTGTGCATAAAGTAAATTTAATTCTCTAAAGTATATATCATCATGCTCTTTTGATACTTGGTACATATATAAGTTAACTAAAGTTGTGATGGAACAATCTGATATTTGTTATATGATATTTGTTACATATATAAGTCAACTAAAATTTACCATTACATAAAGTAAATTTAAAACTCTCCAAAGTATACATCATCATGTTGTTTTGATCTTTGTTATATATATATATATATATATATATATATATATATATATATATATATATATATATATATATATGTATATATATAAGTTACCTAAAATTGTGATGGAACAATCTGGCTTGTGTCCTGATGTGTCGTCTGAATGGACACAGATTTACAATTACATAAAGTAAATTTAAAACTCTCCAAAGTATATATCATCATGTTCTTTTGATATTTGTTACATATATAAGTCAACTAAAATTGTAATGGAACAATCTGGCTCGTGTCCTGATAGGTCGTCTGAATCACACAGATTTACCATTACATAAAGTAAATTTAAAACTCTCTAAAGTATATATCATCATGTTCTTTTGATATTTGTTATATATATAAATATATATAAGTTAACTAAAGTTGTAATGGAACGATCTGGCTCGTGTCCTGATGTGTCGTCTGAATCACACAGATTTACCATTACATAAAGTAAATTTAAAACTCTCTAAAGTATATATCATCATGTTCTTTTGATATTTGTTATATATATATAAGTTAACTAAAGTTGTGATGGAACAATCTCGCTCATGTCCTGGTGTGTCGTCTGAATGCACACAGATTTACCATTACATAAAGTAAATTTAAAACTCTCCAAAGTATATATCATCATGTTCTTTTGATATTTGTTGCATGTATAAGTTAACTAAAGTTGTAATGGAACAATCCCGCTCGTGTCCAGATGTGTGGTCTGAATGCACACACATTTACCGTTACATAAAGTAAATTTAAAACTCTCCAAAGTTTATATCTTCATGTTCTTTTGATATTTGTTACATACATAAGTTAACTGAAATTGTAATGGAACAATCAGGCTCGTGTCCTGATGTGTCGTCTGAATGCACACCGATTTACCCGTGCATAAAGTAAACTTAATTCTCTAAAGTATATATCATCATGCTCTTTTGATACTTGGTACATATATAAGTTAACTAAAGTTGTGCTGGAACAATCTGGCTCGTGTCTTGATGTGTCCTCTGAATGCACACAGATTTACCATTACATAAAGTAAATTTAAATCCCTCCAAAGTATATATATATATCATCATGTTCTTTTGATATTTGTTATATTAGTTAACTAAAGTTGTAATGGAACGATCTGGCTCGTGTCCTGATGTGTCGTCTGAATCACACAGATTTACCATTACATAAAGTAAATTTAAAACTCTCCAAAGTATACATCATCATGTTGTTTTGATCTTTGTTATATATATATATATATATATGTATATATATAAGTTACCTAAAATTGTGATGGAACAATCTGGCTTGTGTCCTGATGTGTCGTCTGAATGCACACAGATTTACAATTACATAAAGTAAATTTAAAACTCTCCAAAGTATATATCATCATGTTCTTTTGATATTTGTTACATATATAAGTCAACTAAAATTGTAATGGAACAATCTGGCTCGTGTCCTGATAGGTCGTCTGAATCACACAGATTTACCATTACATAAAGTAAATTTAAAACTCTCTAAAGTATATATCATCATGTTCTTTTGATATTTGTTATATATATATATATATATAAGTTAACTAAAACTGTGATGGAACAATCTGGCTTGTGTCCTGATGTGTCGTCTCAATGCACACAGATTTACCATTACATAAAGTAAATTTAAAACTCTCTAAAGTATATATCATCATGTTCTTTTGATATTTGTTATATATATATAAGTTAACTAAAGTTGTGATGGAACAATCTCGCTCATGTCCTGGTGTGTCGTCTGAATGCACACAGATTTACCATTACATAAAGTAAATTTAAAACTCTCCAAAGTATATATCATCATGTTCTTTTGATATTTGTTGCATGTATAAGTTAACTAAAGTTGTAATGGAACAATCCCGCTCGTGTCCAGATGTGTGGTCTGAATGCACACACATTTACCGTTACATAAAGTAAATTTAAAACTCTCCAAAGTTTATATCTTCATGTTCTTTTGATATTTGTTACATACATAAGTTAACTGAAATTGTAATGGAACAATCAGGCTCGTGTCCTGATGTGTCGTCTGAATGCACACCGATTTACCCGTGCATAAAGTAAACTTAATTCTCTAAAGTATATATCATCATGCTCTTTTGATACTTGGTACATATATAAGTTAACTAAAGTTGTGCTGGAACAATCTGGCTCGTGTCCTGATGTATTGTCTGAATGAACACAGATTTAGCATTACATAAAGTATGTTTAAAACTCTCCAAAGTATATATATATATCATCATGTTCTTTTATATTTGTTAATACATATATAAGTTAATTAAAATTGTGATGGAACAATCTGGCTCGTGTCTTGATGTGTCATCCGAATGCACACACATTTACCATTACATAAAGTAAATTTAAAACTCTCCAAAGTATATATATATATCATCATGTTCTTTTTATATTTGTTATATAAGTTAACTAAAGTTGTAATGGAACAATCTGGCTCGTGTCCTGATGGGTCGTCTGAATCACACAGATTTACCATTACATAAAGTAAATTTAAAACTCTCTAAAGTATATATCATCATGTTCTGTTGATATTTGTTATATATATATATATATATATATATATAAGTTAACTAAAATTGTGATGGAACAATCTGGCTTGTGTCCTGATGTGTCGTCTCAATGCACACAGATTTACCATTACATAAAGTAAATTTAAAACTCTCCAAAGTATATATCATCATCTTTTGATATTTCTTACATATATAAATTAACTAAAATTGTAATGGAACAATCTGGCTCGTGTCCTGATGTGTCGTCTGAATGCACACCGATTTACCTGTGCATAAAGTAAATTTAATTCTCTAAAGTATATATCGTCATGCTCTTTTGATACTTGGTACATATATAAGTTAACTAAAGTTGTGATGGAACAATCTGATATTTGTTATATGATATTTGTTACATATATAAGTCAACTAAAATTGTAATGGAACAATCTGGCTCGTGTCCAGATGTGTCCTCTGAATGCACACCGGTTTACCTGTGCAAAAAGTAAGTTTAAAACTCTCTAAAGTATATATCATCATGGTCGTTTGATACTTGGTACATATATAAGTTAACTGAAATATTGATGGAACAATCTGGCTCGGTTCCTGATGTTTCGTCTGAATGCACACAGATTTACCATTACATAAAGTAAATTTAAAACTCTCTAAAGTATATATCATCATGTTCTTTTGATATTTGTTACATATATAAATTAACTAAAATTGTAATGCAACAATCTGGCTCGTGTCCTGATGTGTCATCTGAATGCACACCGATTTACCTGTGCATAAAGTAAATTTAATTCTCTAAAGTATATATCATCATGCTCTTTTGATACTTGGTACATATATAAGTTAACTAAAGTTGTGATGGAACAATCTGGCTTGTGTCCTGATGTATCGTCTGAATGCACACAGATTGACCATTACATAAAGTGTATTTAAAACTCTCCAAAGTATATATCATCATGTTCTTTTGATATTTGTTAATACATACATAAGTTAATTAAAATTGTGATGGAACAATCTGGCTCGTGTCTTGATGTGTCCTCTGAATGCACACAGATTTACCATTACATAAAGTAAATTTAAATCCCTCCAAAGTATATATATATATCATCATGTTCTTTTGATATTTGTTATATTAGTTAACTAAAGTTGTAATGGAACGATCTGGCTCGTGTCCTGATGTGTCGTCTGAATAACACAGATTTACCATTACATAAAGTAAATTTAAAACTCTCCAAAGTATATATCATCATGTTCTTTTGATATTTGTTACATATATAAATTAACTAGAATTGTAATGCAACAAT
>CBDATY010000006.1:0-6047 GCA_965200445.1 Mycoplasmatales bacterium | reverse complement strand
TGCGGTCATTTGTTGTTAACCTCAACGGCTCAACCGTCCCGCAATCCAACCTCAATCGCACCGTCCATTACTTAATTAAACTTTTTTATGCATTTTCACCTTTTAATGTATCTAAATTACCTAAAAATTTGTTGTTTTTTTTTGAAAATATCCTTTGGGTGTTAACGCAAATTGAGCTTTACTTTAATTATTGTTATTGTGTAATTTTAATATAATTAACTTTAGAGTTTTGAGGGGGGTGCCTTGCATGGGCTTTCCTGTCCCGTTTTGCATTCTTCCTTTTGGGTATAATTTTATATATATTTTGTTGATATTATTAATATTCCCAAAAAATATTATTATTAATATTATCAAAAGATGCCATTTTGAATAATAAACATCACTTCATATATGTGCATACACGTGTTTCAGCTAATCAACGAGCTGTGTGTTATTATAGTACACGTCATCCAATGGCGTGATGTACTTGGGCAAAGTGTTTTCGTGACGAATTTTCCAAGCATTTTATACTTTTTAATTATCATATAAAACAAATAGAGTTCTTTTTTGTGTGTTTCTGTACAGTGATCGATTACAGAAACCGTTATTACGCGCGAAGAACAAAACGTCACAGCACTCGATTTCGTCACATCACTCTCTTGCCTTACTTTTTTTCTTCGCATGCCATGAAATCCTTTTGATAATGATAATGTAACCGCATCCAACTGCCTTTATAAATTATTTCTTTCAGCATATTTTGGGGCCATCCTAAATTGTTTTGTACACGCCGTGATGTATTTTTATTACATGTTATCTGCACTTGGTCCACAATTTAAGAAATTTTTGTGGTGGAAAAAGTATTTGACAACACTTCAGTTGGTGAGTTTGCATGGCAGATAATGTTGCTGCACAGCGCTTATAAAAGAATGTTATGCAAATCTACTCCCCATTGCGCTTTTATTCGCACTCAAATAGCCTTCCATTTAAATTATAGTAGCATATCTGTGGCTATTACTCTTTAAATCAATGGTACCTAATCTTGTTGGAGGTCACATTGTATAACAATATTCTTGAAAAGCAATTATAGGACTGATCATGGAGAGCATAGGGCAAACTTCGCAATACTGGATCAGCTTTGATTTAAGATTGCAAGATTAGTACTCTTTGTCGGCCCCGAATTGGTCGACACAAATTTATATTTAAGTTTCTCTCTTAAACTGAACCCCACTGTCCCTAGATCATGCCCTCATCATAATTCTTGTTTAATCTGTTTCAACAGATTCAGTTTTTAATGGTGTTTTTTTACCTCATCAATGCGTTGAATGTACCAAACTGCAGCTATCCTCGTTGGTTGATCTGGATCTTTATTGGTTATGACATCTCTTTAATAATGCTGTTTGGAAATTTCTACATTCAAGAATATGTTAAGAAGAAGAATAGCGAAATAAAAAATTTAAAATCCAAATAAATTGATCCGGTTGTCATAAATTGATGTGTTATCTTTGCGTGTTTCTTAAAAATTTTAGTGATTTCTATAACGACTGTAAATATTTTTGAGCGAATTGCTTGTAGGTTAAAAACATCCACTCTTCATCGTTACAATTTAAAAGACTTGGCACAGTAATCTGATAAACCCATTATCAAAAAGAGCGTACCCAACCCCTAGTCCGACATTGTCCGGATTGGTGCTGCACCTGACACCTGATCAATGAGCGTATTTTTAAAATGTGTGCAATTTTCGTTTTGTCCTCAATATGTATGATCTTTGTTACGCCTCTGAAACAAATTACGAAATTTATATTGTTTTGCTGTATTTTTGAATACATACTTCTGTAAAAGACAAAAGATACCGTAAATTGTTTCGAATATTTGTTTTTTTTACTGTTTAATGAAGTGGTCAAAATATGAATGATCTTGCATAGCACAGAAAAAAAGAAACGGCTGCTGGCTAATAATGGCATAATGCTAACAGGATAAAGATAATATTTTACGTTCTTCGCCGAGTTTAAATTATTCAACGCGTAATAAATACATATTCTCCGAATACAAATGTATCTTGTACACTCTAATCATGAAATGCATTGTTTGTGTGCTTATAGCATAAAATAAACAGAAAAATTAAAAAGAATTAAAACTTCAAAACCTGCGGGTTTTGTCTTTTCGAACAAGTTAAATACTACCAGCACATGCGTCTTGGTAGATAGATACAGTAATATGTCTGGTGTTGTATTGCAGTTCAAAATTTCAGAAACTTTGCTTGAGTGCAAGCCGTTCAAAGCTCTATATTTTGAGCAAGATTGTCTTTGTACATGCTTAATTTATGCTTTTACTATACCTAACTTCCATGCAAATTTCAAGAGACATTTAATTAAAATTAGAAGTTTTCTAGGAAAAAATCCTATTTAGAAAAATCTTGTAAAATTTTGAACAGCAATAAAACATTTAAAACCGACCGACTCGACTTTAATATGTTTGAATATACGCACCCCTCCCCAGTTACTTGTGATAAAATCCATAAATATGTCGTACAAGAAATAAGAACTATGCTTTTTAGATATACTTCAAAAGAGCATTACATAATTACGTTATATCAGGTGTGAAAACTACTTGAAATTTTCATTAGGAAAACCCCCCTAAAACCGACAACATAACGACATTCATACTTGTATGGATTGCAGTTGGCACCTTTAATACCTTAAAGACCCTTTAAATATTATGTGAATTCATGTACAGCTGTAGGTATACATAAAATGCCTGACAGCAACGTCACCCTGGGAGGTATTTTGTGGTTACACAGGGTACATGCATTGATGTTTTGTCTTTAGGCCTGAAAAGGCTAATAGTAAATTTCTATCCTACTAACATAACCGTTCAGTACTAGATCAATAGAAAACTTGCCAGGAAAAAGTTGACACATTTCAAGGTGGATATTTTTGAAGACATGTGTGGACAAGGCATATACTTCTGTATGCCTGATCTAATGCACTTGTCAACAGTTTGCTCCAGGCGGGGGGGGGGGGGGGTATTGGTCAAACCCACAGGATTTGACACTTTTGCTTCAATTTCCCTTATATAGCTGTCAAATTGGTTTCGTCCATTGCGCCTTTTTGTAAACCATTGACTGGCTATTAAATAGCTTGCATACGGGGTAGTTAGCTTTACAAACTGTGGGACATTGTGCCTGAATGAAATCATTAATTTGCAAGAAATGTTTGCCACTAATTACTATAATTTATATATGACATGAGGGCTCAAGGCAATTTTTGGGTTTCAATAAGTTCATCAATTTAGTTAACCAGAATATTCAGTATGGAGCATACCCAGTCATCAAGCATAGAAATTTGACGTAAAATAAGATCGAGCATAGTGCCTGTCATTCAAAGCTTCATATGTAAATACTGGGTCCGATTCCCCATCGCCTTAAAACATCCAATTGAGCATGCATATTTTCAATAATTCATTAAGTTTTCATTATATTTTCACATATTTCATTTATTTTTCCGTCCATTTCCAAGGCCAAGTATATAATGAACAACTTGTATGCTTTGAGTAAATCACACATCAAAAATCAAAATATCATTCTGGAACATCCAGGGGTGGTAAAAACAGCTGCGGGCTCAAAATTGAGCATAACAAGCGGTTACTACCATAGAGATCATAAAAGGATAGAGTCGGCATCACGGGACGAATCGCGGGACAAATTGAACAAATCTAATGGGGGCTAACTTAAGTCCCGGATGTATAGCGATGAAACAGCCGATCCGCGCGTTGCATTTGTATCCCAATAAGATTATTGGTGATTATTCGTTATTATTAACCTTGACCCAAACCCCAACCCTACCCCTAACCGTGATAATCCCAATAATTTATCCCCGAGCAGCAGCGCGGAGCGCGAGGGTTATTAATTCTGAGATGACAAAATCATCCGCCATTATGTGTTGGTTTGGACGTTCGACCTTTTAGCTGACATCATTCATTTCCGAGGGTTTTTTAAAGTAAATGTCATAAAATCTGTAAGGAAACAAATTGAAATCATTACAAACCAATAAAAATAAATTATAAATACGGAAATTAAAAGACGACAAAAAAACTCGCCGGCAGTAGGAAACAAGAATGGAAAGTACATTCAGTAGCCGTAATGATTCCACATTTTATTTTCGAAGTTTCCGAGCATTTTCATGATTTCAAAAAGCTCCCGACTTGTTGCAGCATAAGCTCCTCATCCGAATTTACTACATCAGTAAATTGCTAAAATTCTCTAAATTTACTGATATGATAAATTTACGACAAGCCTAACCCTACTCCTAACCCTAAACCTAATCCTGTATGTTAATACTTTTTCAAACAAACCAAATGCCTATATCTAATTCATCATATGAATACAAAATACTACACTTACCAAATGGATAAACTTTCTTGTGTCTTCTATGGCTTTATGTTTTTATTTGTTTGAGTACAAAAAAATTAGCCGTGTAAATAAGCACGAAGTGAACCAACCAAAAGGCAAGCGACAACAATGCAATTATATTTTTCTCAAGCGCGTCCTTTGTACCTTTGCCTGTACATGTACTCGGCCTGCATGCATTTTTATTCAAGCATTCCCCCCCCCCCTGTCTGGCTCTATTCCCGAGATTTTTTTGCCAAAAACTGTTCCGAAAACAGCCAATCAGCTTTTCAATTGCTGTTTAAAAAAATGACGACACAGGCGGGTGGGTGACTCCAGGATAGTTTCAAAAATATTTACAAAAACCCAAAAAACATTTGCTTTTTTAGCCGGTTTAAGAAATATTTTTGTACTAAAAACTTTGAGAGAGAGTAAAAAAACTATTGCTGTTTAGCATAATGTAATTTTTGAATGGTTTTTGTTTGTAATTTGCGAAGTATTCATAGTTTAATTTAGCGAACGTTGTAGCATTATTTACGCTAAAATCTTGCCAGCCTTGTCATTATATTAAACCAAAGGGTCGCGAGCACCACGAGCGAGCGCCGCGCGAATATAAATACGCAGCGTTCTCTGGGCTACTGTAGCGATTGTGTAAATAGATTAAGTGACTTAGCATTATTTGCGCGGGGTCATGACGATGTAAATTGTGGTCAACACTCCTTTTCTATATGCGTTCTTCCTGTGCGTAGTTTATGTAAATAATGTAGACTCATACTATTTTAACAGTGTATAAATATAGAGAGATCATGACGAATAAAGTAGATTCTAACTGAAAGAGTTTATGTGTTATTGTGGATCTCGGTCCGTTACACTACCTGTGGTATTTCTAGTTAAAGATATAATAATCTAATTGGGATACAACGTTCGGATCGAGTGGATGAAAACATACAGTTTTTGTCAATTTTTGCTTGTTTTTATGACCATGATGCACACAGATATTGACTGTGCTAGGATAATATGTTGTTGCTTCCTAGTTCTTGTAATTTGAGTCGCAGGCAGCCAGATTTTTGTGCAAATATATGAGTTTTTCAACCTTAGGTTCTCTCTAGCAACGCATAGCAACCAGTTTTTGACCGGCTTTTTGCAGAGTATGTAAATTGTCTGCCAAATTGTCTGACATCTAGACACAAATTGAACTTTTTTCCTCGAAACAGTTGTCAAAATTGTTTTAGAGGTACAATAAGGTGTAGAAAAGCAATGCTGCAGTGTATTAATGACTTTTCAAGTGTTCATCTGATTTTTTTCGAATACAAAAATTGCATTTTCGCTCACAAATACTCAATTATATCAAACATACCCAACTTTATCCAGGATTCAAAACACAAAATTCAATTAAAACACCAGTCCCGCACTAATGTTTAACATCTTCGCCTCTCTTTTTACATAAAAAAACTTTAAATGCGAAAAAATCGGAAAAACGTTTTTCTCAAGCTTTCTCGATTCTTGTTGTGAAAAGTCGATAGCCAGCCAAAAGGCGCACAACCATACATTCGGGTTTAAAATTTGTCCCCATTAGCAAGCTTCAATTTGTTCTTTTCGTTCGACTGAATTTATTCTACCATGCCCTCTCTATTCTTTTATAATCTCTATGGTTGCTACCACCAGCCATTGCCATGGCTATGGC
>CBDATY010000005.1:0-32152 GCA_965200445.1 Mycoplasmatales bacterium | reverse complement strand
AGATGGCTCTATATGCTCTATATGCTCTATATCCTCTATATGCGCTATATGCTCCCATATGCTCTACATGCTGTACATGCTCTATATGCTCCATATGCTCTATATGCTCTATATGCCCTATATGCTCTATATGCTCTATATGCTCTATATGCTCTATATGCTCTATATGCTTTTTATGCTCTACATGCTCTATATGCCCTATATGCTCTAGATGCCCTATATGCTCTATATGCTCTATATGCTCTATATGCTCTATATGCTTTATATGCTCTATATGCTCTATATGCTCTATATGCTCTATTTGCTCTACATGCTCTACATGCTCCATATGCTCTATATGCTCTATATGCTCTATATGCTCTATATATGCTCTATATGCTCTACATTCTCTATACCCTCTATATGCTCTGTATGCTCTATATGCTCTATATGCTCTATATCCTCTATATGCTCTATATGCTCTATATGCTCTATATCCTCTATATGCTCTATGTGCTCCATATGCTCTACATGCTGTACATGCTCTATATGCTCCATATGCTCTATATGCTCTATATGCCCTATATGCTCTATATGCTCTATATGCTGTACATGCTCTATACATGCTCTATATGCTCTATATGCTCCATATGCTGTATACGCTCTATACGCTCTATACGCTCTATATGCTTTATATGCTCTATATGCTCTATATGCTCTATATGCTCTATATGCTTTATATGCTTTATATGCTCTATATGCTCTAATATGCTCTATATGCTCTATATGCTCTACATGCTCTACATGCTCCATATGCTCTATATGCTCTATATGCTCTATATGCTCTATATATGCTCTATATGCTCTACATTAGAGGGTATAGAGCATGTAGAGCATATAGAGCATATAGAGCATATATAGAGCATATAGAGCATATAGAAAATATAGAGCATATGGAGCATGTAGAGCATGTAGAGCATATAGAGCATATAGAGCATATAGAGCATATAGAGCATATAGAGCATATAAAGCATATAAAGCATATAGAGCATATAGAGCATATAGAGCATATAGGGCATATAGAGCATATAGGGCATATAGAGCATGTAGAGCATAAAAAGCATATAAGCATATAGAGCATATAGAGCATATAGAGCATATAGAGCATATAGAGCATATAGAGCATATAAAGCATATAAAGCATATAGAGCATATAGAGCATTCAGAGGATATAGAGCATATAGAGCATATAGAGCATACAGAGCATATAGAGGGTAAAGAGCATGTAGAGCATATAGAGCATATGGAGCATATAGAGCATGTACAGCATGTAGAGCATATGGAGCATATAGAGCATATAGAGCATATAGAGCATATAGAGCATATAGAGCATATAGAGGATATAGAGCATATAGAGCATATAGAGCATACAGAGCTTATAGAGGGTAAAGAGCATGTGGAGCATATAGAGCATATATAGAGCATATAGAGCATATAGAGCATATAGAGCATATGGAGCATGTAGAGCATGTAGAGCATATAGAGCATATAAAGCATATAGAGCATATAGAGCATATAAAGCATATAAAGCATATAGAGCATATAGAGCATATAGAGCATATAGGGCATGTAGAGCATATAGGGCATATAGAGCATGTAGAGCATAAAAAGCATATAGAGCATATAGAGCATATAGAGCATATAGAGCATATAGAGCATATAAAGCATATATATAGAGCGTATAGAGCGTATAGAGCGTATACAGCATATTGAGCATATAGAGCCTATAGAGGATATAGAGCATATAGAGCATATAGAGCATATAGAGGATATAGAGGCATATAGAGCATACAGAGCATATAGAGGGTATAGAGCATGTAAAGCATATAGAGCATATATAGCGCATATAGAGCATATAGAGCATATAGAGCATATGGAGCATGTAGAGCATCTAGAGCATATAGAGCATATAGAGCATACAGAGCATATAGAGCATATAAAGCATATAAAGCATATAGAGCATATAGAGCATATAGAGCATATAGGGCATATAGAGCATATACTCTATAGGCTCTATATGCTCAATATGCTGTATACGCTCTATACGCTCTATACGCTCTATATATATGCTTTATATGCTCTATATGCTCTATATGCTCTATATGCTCTATATGCTCTATATGCTTTTTATGCTCTACATGCTCTATATGCCCTATATGCTCTACATGCCCTATATGCTCTATATGCTCTATATGCTCTATATGCTTTATATGCTTTATATGCTCTATATGCTCTATATGCTTTATATGCTCTATATGCTCTACATGCTCTACATGCTCCATATGCTCTATATGCTCTATATGCTCTATATGCTCTATATATGCTCTATATGCTCCACATGCTCTTTACCCTCTATAAGCTCTGTATGCTCTATATGCTCTATATGCTCTATATCCTCTATATGCTCTATATGCTCTATATGCTCTATATGCTCTATATGCTCTATATGCTCCATATGCTCTACATGCTGTACATGCTCTATATGCTCCATATGCTCTATATGCTCTACATGCTCTTTACCCTCTATATGCTCTGTATGCTCTATATGCTCTATATGCTCTATATCCTCTGAATGCTCTATATGCTCTATATGCTTTATATGCTTTATATGCTCTATATGCTCTATATGCTCTATATGCTCTATATGCTCTATATGCTCTATATGCTCTATATGCTTTTTATGCTCTACATGCTCTATATGCCCTATATGCTCTATATGCCCTATATGCTCTATATGCTCTATATGCTCTATATGCTTTATATGCTTTATATGCTCTATATGCTCTATATGCTCTATATGCTCTATATGCTCTATATGCTCTACATGCTCTACATGCTCCATATGCTCTATATTTTCTATATGCTCTATATGCTCTATATATGCTCTATATGCTCTATATGCTCTACATGCTCTATACCCTCTATATGCTCTGTATGCTCTATATGCTCTATATGCTCTATATCCTCTATATGCTCTATATGCTCTATATGCTCTATATGCTCTATATGCTCTATATGCTCCATATGCTCTACATGCTGTACATGCTCTATATGCTGCATATGCTCTATATGCTCTATATGCCCTATATGCTCTATATGCTCTATATGCTCTATATGCTCTATATGCTCTATATGCTCTATATGCTCTATATGCTCTATATGCTGTATATGCTCTATATGCTTTTTATGCTCTACGTGCTCTATATGCCCTATATGCTCTATATGCCCTATATGCTCTATATGCTCTATATGCTCTATATGCTTTATATGCTTTATATGCTCTATATGCTCTGTATGCTCTATATGCTCTATATGCTCTAGATGCTCTACATGCTCCATATGCTCTATATGCTCTATATGCTCTATATGCGCTATATATGCTCTATATGCTTTACATGCTCTATACCCTCTATATGCTCTGTATGCTCTATATGCTCTATATGCTCGATATCCTCTATATGCTCTATATGCTCTATATGCTCTATATCCTCTAGATGCTCTATATGCTCAATATGCTGTATACGCTCTACACGCTCTATACGCTCTATATATATGCTTTATATGCTCTATATGCTCTATATGCTCTATATGCTCTATATGCTCTATATGCTTTTTATGCTCTACATGGTCTATATGCCCTATATGCTCTACATGCCCTATATGCTCTATATGCTCTATATGCTGTATATGCTTTATATGCTTTATATGCTCTATATGCTGTATATGCTCTATATGCTCTATATGCTCTACATGCTCTACATGCTCTGTATGGTCTGTATGGTCTATATTCTCTATATGCTCTATATGCTCTATATGCTCCATATGCTGTATATGCTGTATATGCTGTATGCTCTATATGCTGTATATGTTCTTTGTGCTGTATATGCTCTATATGCTCTATATGCTTTATATGCTCTATGTTCTCTATATGCTCTATATGCTCTATATGCTCTATATGCTCTGTATGCCCTGTATGGTCTATATTCTCTATGTGCTCTATTTTCTGTATATGCTGTATATGCTCTATATATGTGCTGTATATGCTCTATATGCTCTATATGCTCTATAAGCTCTATATGCTCTATATGCTCTATATGCTCTATGTGCTGTGTATGCTCTATATGCTCTATATGCTCTATATGCTCTATATGCTCTATATGCTCTATATGCTCTATATGCTCTATATGCTCCATATGCTCTACATGCTGTACATGCTCTATATGCTGCATATGCTCTATATGCTCTATATGCCCTATATGCTCTATATGCTCTATATGCTGTATATGCTCTATATGCTCTATATGCTCTATATCCTCTATATGCTCTATTTGCTTTTTATGCTCTACATGCTCTATATGCCCTATATGCTCTATATGCCCTATATGCTCTATATGCTCTATATGCTCTATATGCTTTATATGCTTTATATGCTCTATATGCTCTGTATGCTCTATATGCTCTATATGCTCTACATGCTCTACATGCTCCATATGCTCTATATGCTCTATATGCTCTATATGCGCTATATATGCTCTATATGCTCTACATGCTCTATACCCTCTATATGCTCTGTATGCTCTATATGCTCTATATGCTCTATATCCTCTATATGCTCTATATGCTCTATATGCTCTATATCCTCTATATGCTCTATATGCTCAATATGCTGTATACGCTCTATACGCTCTATACGCTCTATATATATGCTTTATATGCTCTATATGCTCTATATGCTCTATATGCTCTATATGCTCTATATGCTTTTTATGCTGTACATGCTCTATATGCCCTATATGCTCTACATGCCCTATATGCTCTATATGCTCTATATGCTCTATATGCTTTATATGCTTTATATGCTCTATATGCTCTATATGCTTTATATGCTCTATATGCTCTACATGCTCTACATGCTCCATATGCTCTATATGCTCTATATGCTCTATATGCTCTATATATGCTCTATATGCTCCACATGCTCTTTACCCTCTATAAGCTCTGTATGCTCTATATGCTCTATATGCTCTATATCCTCTATATGCTCTATATGCTCTATATGCTCTATATGCTCTATATGCTCTATATGCTCTATATGCTCCATATGCTCTACATGCTGTACATGCTCTATATGCTCCATATGCTCTATATGCTCTACATGCTCTTTACCCTCTATATGCTCTGTATGCTCTATATGCTCTATATGCTGTATATCCTCTATATGCTCTATATGCTCTATATGCTTTATATGCTTTATATGCTCTATATGCTCTATATGCTCTATATTCTCTATATGCTCTATATGCTCTATATGCTTTTTATGCTCTACATGCTCTATATGCCCTATATGCTCTATATGCCCTATATGCTCTATATGCTCTATATGCTCTATATGCTTTATATGCTTTATATGCTCTATATGCTCTATATGCTCTATATGCTCTATATGCTCTATATGCTCTACATGCTCTACATGCTCCATATGCTCTATATTTTCTATATGCTCTATATGCTCTATATATGCTCTATATGCTCTATATGCTCTACATGCTCTATACCCTCTATATGCTCTGTATGCTCTATATGCTCTATATGCTCTATATCCTCTATATGCTCTATATGCTCTATATGCTCTATATGCTCTATATGCTCTATATGCTCCATATGCTCTACATGCTGTACATGCTCTATATGCTGCATATGCTCTATATGCTCTATATGCCCTATATGCTCTATATGCTCTATATGCTCTATATGCTCTATATGCTCTATATGCTCTATATGCTCTATATGCTCTATATGCTCTATATGCTTTTTATGCTCTACGTGCTCTATATGCCCTATATGCTCTATATGCCCTATATGCTCTATATGCTCTATATGCTCTATATGCTTTATATGCTTTATATGCTCTATATGCTCTGTATGCTCTTAATGCTCTATATGCTCTAGATGCTCTACATGCTCCATATGCTCTATATGGTCTATATGCTCTATATGCGCTATATATGCTCTATATGCTTTACATGCTCTATACCCTCTATATGCTCTGTATGCTCTATATGCTCTATATGCTCTATATCCTCTATATGCTCTATATGCTCTATATGCTCTATATCCTCTAGATGCTCTATATGCTCAATATGCTGTATACGCTCTACACGCTCTATACGCTCTATATATATGCTTTATATGCTCTATATGCTCTATATGCTCTATATGCTCTATATGCTCTATATGCTTTTTATGCTCTACATGGTCTATATGCCCTATATGCTCTACATGCCCTATATGCTCTATATGCTCTATATGCTGTATATGCTTTATATGCTTTATATGCTCTATATGCTGTATATGCTCTATATGCTCTATATGCTCTACATGCTCTACATGCTCTGTATGGTCTGTATGGTCTATATTCTCTATATGCTCTATATGCTCTATATGCTCCATATGCTGTATATGCTGTATATGCTGTATGCTCTATATGCTGTATATGTTCTTTGTGCTGTATATGCTCTATATGCTCTATATGCTTTATATGCTCTATGTTCTCTATATGCTCTATATGCTCGATATGCTCTATATGCTCTTTATGCCCTGTATGGTCTATATTCTCTATGTGCTCTATTTTCTGTATATGCTGTATATGCTCTATATATGTGCTGTATATGCTCTATATGCTCTATATCCTCTATAAGCTCTATATGCTCTATATGCTCTATATGCTCTATGTGCTGTGTATGCTCTATATGCTCTATATGCTCTATATGCTCTATATGCTCTATATGCTCTATATGCTCTATATGCTCTATATGCTCTATATGCTCTATATGCTCTATATGCTCTATAAGCTGTATATGCTTTATATGCTCTATATGCTGTATATGCTGTATATGCTCTATATGTTCTATATGCTCTATTTGCTCTATATGCTCTATATGCTGTATATGCTTTATATGCTCTATACGCTGTATATGCTGTATATGTTCTATGCTTTATATGCTTTATATGCTCTATATGCTCTATATGCTCTATATGCTGTATATGCTCTATATGCTCTTTATGCTCTATATGCTCTATATGCTCTATATGCTGTATATGCTGTATATGCTGTACATGCTGTATATGCCGTATATGCCGTATATGCTCTATATGCCGTATGTGCTCTATATGCCGTAAATGCTCTATATGCTCTATATGCTCTATATGCTCTATATGCTGTATATGCTCTATATGCTCTATATGCTCTATATGCTCTATATGCCCTATATGCTCCATATGCTGTATATGCTCTATATGCTCTATATATGCTCTATATGCTCTATATGCTCCATATGCTGTATACGCTCTATACGCTCTATACGCTTTATATGCTTTATATGCTCTATATGCTCTATATGCTCTATATGCTCTATATGCTCTATATGCTCTATATGCTCTTTATGCTCTAAACGCTCTATATGCTCTATATGCTCTATATGCTCTATATGCTCTATATGCTCTATATGCTCTATATATGCTTTATATGCTCTATATGCTCTATATATGCTCTATATGCTCTATATGCTTTATATGCTTTATATGCTCTATATGCTCTATATGCTCTATATGCTCTATATGCTCTATATGCTTTTTATGCTCTACATGCTCTATATGCCCTATATGCTCTATATGCCCTATATGCTCTATATGCTCTATATGCTCTATATGCTTTATATGCTTTATATGCTCTATATGCTCTGTATGCTCTATATGCTCTATATGCTCTACATGCTCTATATGCTCTATATGCTCTATATTGCCTATATATGCTCTATATGCTCTACATGCTCTATACCCTCTATATGCTCTGTATGCTCTATATGCTCTATATGCTCTATATCCTCTATATGCTCTATATGCTCTATATGCTCTATATCCTCTATATATGCCGTATATGCTCTATATATGCTTTATATGCTCTATATGCTCTATATATGCTCTATATGCTCTATATGCTCTATATGCTCTATATGCTAATTATGCTCTATATGCTCTATATGCTCTATATGCTCTATATGCTCTTTATGCTCTATATATGCTCTATATGCTCTATATCCTCTATATGCTCTATATATGCTCTATATATGCTCTATATGCTCTATATGCTCTATATGCTCTATATGCTCTGTATGGTCTGTATGGTCTATATTCTCTATATGCTCTATATGCTCTATATGCTCCATATGCTGTATATGCTGTATATGCTGTATGCTCTATATGCTGTATATGTGCTATGTGCTGTATATGCTCTATATGCTCTATATGCTCTATATGCTCTATATGCTCTATGTTCTCTATATGCTCTATATGCTCTATATGCTCTATATGCTCTATATGCTCTATATGCTCTGTATGCCCTGTATGGTCTATATTCTCTATGTGCTCTATATGCTGTATATGCTCTATATGCTCTATATATGTGCTGTATGTGCTCTATATGCTCTGTATGCTCTATAAGCTCTATATGCTCTACATGCTCTATATGCTCTATGTGCTGTATATGCTCTATATGCTCTATATGCTCTATATGCTCTATATGCTCTATATGCTCTATATGCTCTATATGCTCTATATGCTCTATATGCTTTATATGCTCTATGTTCTCTATATGCTCTATATGCTCTATATGCTCTATATGCTCTGTATGCCCTGTATGGTCTATATTCTCTATGTGCTATATATGCTGTATATGCTGTATATAATCTATATATGTGCTGTATATTCTCTATATGCTCTATATGCTCTATAAGCTCTATGTGCTCTATATGCTCTATATGCTCTAGGTGCTGTATATGCTCTATATGCTCTATATGCTTTATATGCTCTATGTTCTCTATATGCTCTATATGCTCTAAATGCTCTATATGCTCTGTATGCCCTGTATGGTCTATATTCTCTATATGCTCTATATGCTGTATATGCTCTATATGCTCTATATATGTGCTGTATATGCTCTATATGCTCTGTATGCTCTATAAGCTCTATATGCTCTACATGCTCTATATGCTCTATGTGCTGTATATGCTCTATATGCTCTATATGCTCTATATGCTCTATATGCTCTATATGCTCTATATGCTTTATATGCTCTATGTTCTCTATATGCTCTATATGCTCTATATGCTCTATATGCTCTGTATGCCCTGTATGGTCTATATTCTCTATGTGCTATATATGCTGTATATGCTGTATATAATCTATATATGTGCTGTATATTCTCTATATGCTCTATATGCTCTATAAGCTCTATGTGCTCTATATGCTCTATATGCTCTAGGTGCTGTATATGCTCTATATGCTCTATATGCTCTATATGCTCTATGTGCTGTATATGCTCTATATGCTCTATATGCTCTATATGCTCTATATGCTCTATATGCTCTATATGCTCTATATGCTTTATATGCTCTATATGCTGTATATGCTGTATATGCTCTATATGCTCTATATGCTCTGTGTGCTGTATATGCTCTATATGCTCTATATGCTCTATATGCTCTATATGCTCTATATGTTCTATATTCTCTATATGCTCTATATGCTCTATATGCTGTATATGCTTTATATGCTCTATATGCTGTATATGCTCTATATGCTCTATATGTTCTATATGCTCTATATGCTCTATATGCTCTATATGCTGTATATGCTTTATATGCTCTATACGCTGTATATGCTGTATATGCTCTATGCTTTATATGCTTCATTTGCTCTATATGCTCTATATGCTCTATATGCTGTATATGGTCTATATGCTCTTTACGCTCTATATGCTGTATATGCTGTATATGCTGTATATGCTGTATATGCTGTATATGCTGTATATGCTGTATATGCTGTACATGCTGCATATGCTGTGAATGCTGTACATGCTGTATATGCCGTATATGCCGTATATGCTCTATATGCCGTATGTGCTCTATATGCCGTATATGCTCTATATGCTCTATATGCTCTATATGCTCTATATGCTCTATATGCTCTATATGCCGTATATGCTCTATATGCTCTATTTGCTCTATATCCTCTTTATGCTCTATATATGCTCTATATGCTCTATATCCTCTTTATGCTCTATATATGCTCTATATGCTCTATATGCTCTATATGCTCTTTATGCTCTATATGCTATATATGCTTTGTATGGTCTGTATGGTCTATATTCTCTATATGCTCTATATGCTCTATATGCTGTATATGCTCTATATATGCTCTATATGCTCTATATGCTACATATGCTGTATACGCTCTATACGCTCTATACGCTTTATATGCTTTATATGCTCTATATGCTCTATATGCTCTATATGCTCTATATGCTCTATATGCTCTATATGCTGTATATGCTCTATATGCTCTATATGCTTTATATGCTCTATATGCTGTATATGCTGTATATGCTCTATATGTTCTATATGCTCTATATGCTCTATATGCTCTATAAGCTGTATATGCTTTATATGCTCTATATGCTGTATATGCTGTATATGCTCTATAGGTTCTATATGCTCTATATGCTCTATATGCTCTATAAGCTGTATATGCTTTATATGCTCTATATGCTGTATATGCTCTATATGCTCTATACGGTGTATATGCTGTATATGCTCTATGCTTTATATGCTTTATTTGCTCTATATGCTCTATGTGCTCTATATGCTGTATATGCTCTATGCTTTATATGCTTTATATGCTCTATATGCTCTATATGCTCTATATGCTCTATATATGCTCTATATGCTCTACATGCTCTATACCCTCTATATGCTCTGTTCTCTATATGCTCTATATGCTCTATATCCTCTATATGCTCTATATGCTCTATATGCTCTATATCCTCTACATGCTCTATATGCTCCATATGCTCTACATGCTGTACATGCTCTATATGCTCCATATGCTCTATATGCTCTATATGCCCTATATGCTCTATATGCTCTATATGCTCTATATGCTCTATATGCTCTATATGCTCTATATGCTCTATATGCTTTTTATGCTCTACATGCTCTATATGCCCTATATGCTCTAGATGCCCTATATGCTCTATATGCTCTATATGCTCTATATGCTTTATGTGCTTTATATGCTCTATATGCTCTATATGCTCTATATGCTCTATATGCTCTATATGCTTTATATGCTTTATATGCTCTATATGCTCTATATGCTCTATATGCTCTATATGCTCTACATGCTCTACATGCTCCATATGCTCTATATGCTCTATATGCTTTATATGCTCTATATATGCTCTATATGCTCTACATGCTCTATACCCTCTATATGCTCTGTATGCTCTATATGCTCTATATGCTCTATATCCTCTATATGCTCTATATGCTCTATATGCTCTATATCCTCTATATACTCTATATGCTCCATATGCTCTACATGCTGTACATGCTCTATATGCTCCATATGCTCTATATGCTCTATATGCCCTATATGCTCTATATGCTCTATATGCTCTATATGCTCTATATGCTCTATATGCTCTATATGCTTTTTATGCTCTACATGCTCTATATGCCCTATATGCTTTAGATGCCCTATATGCTCTATATGCTCTATATGCTTTATATGCTTTATATGCTTTATATGCTCTATATGCTCTATATGCTCTATATGCTCTATATGCTCTACATGCTCTACATGCTCCATATGCTCTATATGCTCTATATGCTTTATATCCTGTATATATGCTCTATATGCTCTACATTCTCTATACCCTCTATATGCTCTGTATGCTCTATATGCTCTATATGCTCTATATCCTCTATATGCTCTATATGCTCTATATGCTCTATATCCTCTATATGCTCTATATGCTCAATATGCTGTATACGCTCTATACGCTCTATACGCTCTATATGCTTTATATGCTCTATATGCTCTATATGCTCTATATGCTCTATATGCTCTATATGCTTTTTATGCTCTACATGCTCTATATGCCCTATATGCTCTACATGCCCTATATGCTCTATATGCTCTATATGCTCTATATGCTTTATATGCTTTATATGCTCTATATGCTCTATATGCTCTATATGCTCTACATGCTCTACATGCTCCATATGCTCTATATGCTCTATATGCTCTATATGCTCTATATATGCTCTATATGCTCTACATGCTCTATACCCTCTATATGCTCTGTATGCTCTATATGCTCTATATGCTCTATATCCTCTATATGCTCTATATGCTCTATATGCTCTATATCCTCTATATGCTCTATATGCTCCATATGCTCTACATGCTGTACATGCTCTATATGCTCCATATGCTCTATATGCTCTATATGCCCTATATGCTCTATATGCTCTATATGCTCTATATGCTCTATATGCTCTATATGCTCTATATGCTCTATATGCTTTTTATGCTCTACATGCTCTATATGCCCTATATGCTCTAGATGCCCTATATGCTCTATATGCTCTATATGCTATATATGCTTTATATGCTTTATATGCTCTATATGCTCTATATGCTCTATATGCTTTATATGCTTTATATGCTCTATATCCTCTATATGCTCTATATATGCTCTATATATGCTCTACATGCTCTACATGCTCCATATGCTCTATATGCTCTATATGCTCTATATGCTCTAAATATGCTCTATATGCTCTACATGCTCTATACCCTCTATATGCTCTGTATGCTCTATATGCTCTATATGCTCTATATCCTCTATATGCTCTATATGCTCTATATGCTCTATATCCTCTATATGCTCTATATGCTCCATATGCTCTACATGCTGTACATGCTCTATATGCTCCATATGCTCTATATGCTCTATATGCCCTATATGCTCTATATGCTCTATATGCTCTATATGCTCTATATGCTCTATATGCTTTTTATGCTCTACATGCTCTATATGCCCTATATGCTCTAGATGCCGTATATGCTCTATATGCTCTATATGCTCTATATGCTTTATATGCTTTATATGCTCTATATGCTCTATATGCTCTATATGCTCTATATGCTCTACATGCTCTACATGCTCCATATGCTCTATATGCTCTATATGCTCTATATGCTCTATATATGCTCTATATGCTCTACATTCTCTATACCCTCTATATGCTCTGTATGCTCTATATGCTCTATATGCTCTATATCCTCTATATGCTCTATATGCTCTATATGCTCTATATCCTCTATATGCTCTATATGCTCCATATGCTCTACATGCTGTACATGCTCTATATGCTCCATATGCTCTATATGCTCTATATGCCCTATATGCTCTATATGCTCTATATGCTGTATATGCTCTATACATGCTCTATATGCTCTATATGCTCCATATGCTGTATACGCTCTATACGCTCTATACGCTCTATATGCTCTATATGCTCTATATCCTCTATATGCTCTATATGCTCCATATGCTCTACATGCTGTACTTTCTCTATATGCTCCATATGCTCTATATGCTCTATACGCCCTATATGCTCTATATGCCCTATATGCTCTATATGCTCTATATGCTCTATATGCTGTATATGCTCTATATATGCTCTATATGCTCTATATGCTCCATATGCTGTATACGCTCTATACGCTCTATACGCTCTATATGCTTTATATTCTCTATATGCTCTATATGCTCTATATGCTCTATATGCTCTATATGCTCTTTATGCTCTACATGCTCTATGTGCTCTATATGCTCTATATGCTCTTTATGCTCTATATGCTCTATATGCTCTATATTCTCTATATATGCTTTATATGCTCTATATGCTCTATATATGCTCTATATGCTCTATATGCTCTATATGCTCTATATGCTATTTATGCTCTATATGCTCTATATGCTCTATATGCTCTATATGCTCTTTATGCTCTATATATGCTCTATATCCTCTATATGCTCTATATATGCTCTATATATGCTCTATATGCTCTATATGCTCTATATGCTCTATATGCTCTGTATGGTCTGTATGGTCTATATTCTCTATATGCTCTATATGCTCTATATGCTCCATATGCTGTATATGCTGTATATGCTGTATTCTCTATATGCTGTATATGTGCTATGTGCTGTATATGCTCTATATGCTCTATATGCTCTATATGCTCTATGTTCTCTATATGCTCTATATGCTCTATATGCTCTATATGCTCTGTATGCCCTGTATGGTCTATATTCTCTATGTGCTCTATATGCTGTATATGCTGTATATGCTCTATATATGTGCTGTATATGCTCTATATGCTCTGTATGCTCTATAAGCTCTATATGCTCTATATGCTCTATATGCTTTATGTGCTGTATATGCTCTATATGCTCTATATGCTCTATATGCTCTATATGCTCTATATGCTCTATATGCTCTATATGCTCTATATGCTCTATATGCTCTATATGCTTTATATGCTCTATGTTCTCTATATGCTCTATATGCTCTATATGCTCTATATGCTCTGTATGCCCTGTATGGTCTATATTCTCTATGTGCTTTATATGCTGTATATGCTGTATATGCTCTATATATGTGCTGTATATTCTCTATATGCTCTATATGCTCTATAAGCTCTATATGCTCTATATGCTCTATATGCTCTATGTGCTGTATATGCTCTATATGCTCTATATGCTTTATATGCTCTATGTTCTCTATATGCTCTATATGCTCTAAATGCTCTATATGCTCTGTATGCCCTGTATGGTCTATATTCTCTATATGCTCTATATGCTCTATATGCTCTATATGCTCTATATGCTCTATGTGCTGTATATGCTCTATATGCTCTATATGCTCTATATGCTCTATATGCTCTATATGCTCTATATGCTCTATATGCTCTATATCCTCTACATGCTCTATATGCTCTATATGCTCTATATCCTCTATATGCTCTGTATGCTCTATATGCTCTATATGCTCTATATGCTCTATATGCTCTATATGCTCTATATGCTCTATATGCTCTATATGCTCTATATGCTCTATATGCTCTATATGCTGTATATGCTCTATATATGCTCTATATGCTCTATATGCTCCATATGCTGTATACGCTCTATACGCTCTATACGCTCTATATGCTCTATATGCTCTATATGCTCTATATGCTCTATATGCTCTTTATGCTCTACATGCTCTATATGCTCTATATGCTGTATATGCTCTATATGCTCTATATGCTCTATATGCTTTATATGCTCTATATGCTCTATATGCTCTATATGCTCTATATGCTTTATATGCTTTATATGCTCTATATGCTCTATATGCTCTATATGCTCTATATGCTCTACATGCTCTACATGCTCCATATGCTCTATATGCTCTATATGCTCTATATGCTCTATATATGCTCTATATGCTCTACATGCTCTATACCCTCTATATGCTCTGTATGCTCTATATGCTCTATATGCTCTATATCCTCTATATGCTCTATATGCTGTATATGCTCTACACATGCTCTATATATGCTCTATATGCTCTATATGCTCTATATGCTCTATATTCTCTGTATGGTCTGTATGGTCTATATTCTCTATATGCTCTATATGCTCCATATGCTGTATATGCTGTATGCTCTATATGCTGTATATGCTGTATATGCTCTATATATGTGCTGTATGTGCTCTATATGCTCTGTATGCTCCATAAGCTCTATTTGCTCTATATGCTCTATATGCTCTATGTGCTGTATATGCTCTATATGCTCTATATGCTCTATATGCTATATATGCTCTATATGCTCTATATGCTCTATATGCTCTATATGCTCTATATGCTTTATATGCTGTATGTTCTCTATATGCTCTATATGCTCTATATGCTCTATATGCTCTGTATGCCCTGTATGGTCTATATTCTCTATGTGCTCTATATGCTGTATATGCTGTATATGCTCTATATATGTGCTGTATATTCTCTATATGCTCTATATGCTCTATAAGCTCTATATGCTCTATATGCTCTACATGCTCTATGTGCTGTATATGCTTTATATGCTCTATATGCTTTATATGCTCTATGTTCTCTATATGCTCTATATGCTCTAAATGCTCTATATGCTCTGTATGCCCTGTATGGTCTATATTCTCTATATGCTCTATATGCTCTATATGCTCTATATGCTCTATATGCTCTATATGCTCTATGTGCTGTATATGCTCTATATGCTCTATATGCTCTATATGCTCTATATGCTCTATATGCTCTATATGCTCTATATGCTTTATATGCTCTATATGCTGTATATGCTGTATATGCTCTATATGCTCTATATGCTCTATGTGCTGTATATGCTCTATATGCTCTATATGCTCTATATTCTCTATATGCTCTATATGTTCTATATTTTCTATATGCTCTATATGCTCTATATGCTGTATATGCTTTATATGCTCTATATGCTGTATATGCTGTATATGCTGTATATGCTCTATATGTTCTATATGCTCAATAAGCTCTATATGCTCTATATGCTGTATATGCTTTATATGCTCTATACGCTGTATATGCTGTATATGCTCTATGCTTTATATGCTTTATATGCTCTATATGCTCTATATGTTCTATATGCTGTATATGCTCTATATGCTCTTTATGCTCTATATGCTGTATATGCTGTATATGCTGTATATGCTGTATATGCTGTATATGCTGTATATGCTGTATATGCTGTATATGCTGTATATGCTGTATGCTGTATATGCTGTATATGCTGTACATGCTGTATATGCCGTATATGCCGTATATGCTCTATATGCCGTATGTGCTCTATATGCCGTATATGCTCTATATGCTCTATATGCTCTATATGCTCTATATGTTCTATATGCTCTATATGCCGTATATGCCGTATATGCTCTATATGCTCTATATGCTCTATATGCTCTTTATGCTCTATATATGCTCTATATGCTCTATATGCTCTATATATGCTCCATATATGCTCTATATGCTCTATATGCTCTATATGCTTTATATGCTATATATGCTCTGTATGGTCTATATTGTATATTGCTCTATATGCTCTATATGCTCTATATGCTCTATATGCTCTATATGCTCTATATGCTCTATATCCTCTATATGCTTTATATGCTCTATATGCTGTATATGCTGTATATGTTCTATATGCTCTATATGCTCTATATGCTCTATATGCTCTATAATCTCTATATGCTCTATATGCTCTATATGCTCTATATACTCTATATGCTCTATAAGCTGTATATGCTTTATATGCTCTATATGCTGTATATGCTGTATATGCTCTATATGTTCTATATGCTCTATTTGCTCTATATGCTCTATATGCTGTATATAATTTATATGCTCTATACGCTGTATATGCTGTATATGCTCTATGCTTTATATGCTTTATATGCTCTATATGCTCTATATGCTCTATATGCTCTATATGCTGTATATGCTCTATGCTTTATATGCTTTATATGCTCTATATGCTCTATATGCTCTATATGCTGTATATGTTGTATATGCTGTATATGCTGTATATGCTGTATATGCTGTACATGCTGTATATGCCGTACATACCGTATATGCTCTATATGCCGTATGTGCTCTATATGCCGTATATGCTCTATATGCTCTATATGCTCTATATGCTCTATATGCTCTATATGCTCTATATGCTCTATATGCTCTATATGCCCTATATGCTCCATATGCTGTATATGCTGTATATGCTCTATATATGCTCTATATGCTCTATATGCTCCATATGCTGTATACGCTCTATACGCTCTATACGCTTTATATGCTTTATATGCTCTATATGCTCTTTATGCTCTATATGCTCTATATGCTCTATATGCTCTATATGCTCTTTATGCTCTATATGCTCTATATGCTCTATATGCTCTATATGCTCTATATGCTCTATATGCTCTATATGCTCTATATGCTCTATATATGCTTTATATGCTCTATATGCTCTATATATGCTCTATATGCTCTATATGCTTTATATGCTTTATATGCTCTATATGCTCTATATGCTCTATATGCTCTATATGCTCTATATGCTCTATATGCTTTTTATGCTCTACATGCTCTATATGCCCTATATGCTCTATATGCCCTATATGCTCTATATGCTCTATATGCTCTATATGCTTTATATGCTTTATATGCTCTATATGCTCTATATGCTCTATATGCTCTATATGCTCTACATGCTCTACATGCTCCATATGCTCTATATGCTCTATATGCTCTATATGCTCTATATATGCTCTATATGCTCTATATGCTCTACATGCTCTATACCCTCTATATGCTCTGTATGCTCTATATGCTCTATATGCTCTATATCCTCTATATGCTCTATATGCTCTATATGCTCTATATCCTCTATATGCTCTATATGCTCCATATGCTCTACATGCTGTACATGCTCTATATGCTGCATATGCTCTATATGCTCTATATGCCCTATATGCTCTATATGCTCTATATGCTCTATATGCTCTATATGCTCTATATGCTCTATATCCTCTATATGCTCTATTTGCTTTTTATGCTCTACATGCTCTATATGCCCTATATGCTCTATATGCCCTATATGCTCTATATGCTCTATATGCTCTATATGCTTTATATGCTTTATATGCTCTATATGCTCTGTATGCTCTATATGCTCTATATGCTCTACATGCTCTACATGCTCCATATGCTCTATATGCTCTATATGCTCTATATGCGCTATATATGCTCTATATGCTCTACATGCTCTATACCCTCTATATGCTCTGTATGCTCTATATGCTCTATATCCTCTATATGCTCTATATGCTCTATATGCTCTATATCCTCTATAGGCTCTATATGCTCAATATGCTGTATACGCTCTATACGCTCTATACGCTCTATATATATGCTTTATATGCTCTATATGCTCTATATGCTCTATATGCTCTATATGCTCTATATGCTTTTTATGCTCTACATGCTCTATATGCCCTATATGCTCTACATGCCCTATATGCTCTATATGCTCTATATGCTCTATATGCTTTATATGCTTTATATGCTCTATATGCTCTATATGCTTTATATGCTCTATATGCTCTACATGCTCTACATGCTCCATATGCTCTATATGCTCTATATGCTCTATATGCTCTATATATGCTCTATATGCTCCACATGCTCTTTACCCTCTATAAGCTCTGTATGCTCTATATGCTCTATATGCTCTATATCCTCTATATGCTCTATATGCTCTATATGCTCTATATGCTCTATATGCTCTATATGCTCCATATGCTCTACATGCTGTACATGCTCTATATGCTCCATATGCTCTATATGCTCTACATGCTCTTTACCCTCTATATGCTCTGTATGCTCTATATGCTCTATATGCTCTATATCCTCTGAATGCTCTATATGCTCTATATGCTTTATATGCTTTATATGCTCTATATGCTCTATATGCTCTATATGCTCTATATGCTCTATATGCTCTATATGCTCTATATGCTTTTTATGCTCTACATGCTCTATATGCCCTATATGCTCTATATGCCCTATATGCTCTATATGCTCTATATGCTCTATATGCTTTATATGCTTTATATGCTCTATATGCTCTATATGCTCTATATGCTCTATATGCTCTATATGCTCTACATGCTCTACATGCTCCATATGCTCTATATTTTCTATATGCTCTATATGCTCTATATATGCTCTATATGCTCTATATGCTCTACATGCTCTATACCCTCTATATGCTCTGTATGCTCTATATGCTCTATATGCTCTATATCCTCTATATGCTCTATATGCTCTATATGCTCTATATGCTCTATATGCTCTATATGCTCCATATGCTCTACATGCTGTACATGCTCTATATGCTGCATATGCTCTATATGCTCTATATGCCCTATATGCTCTATATGCTCTATATGCTCTATATGCTCTATATGCTCTATATGCTCTATATGCTCTATATGCTCTATATGCTGTATATGCTCTATATGCTTTTTATGCTCTACGTGCTCTATATGCCCTATATGCTCTATATGCCCTATATGCTCTATATGCTCTATATGCTCTATATGCTTTATATGCTTTATATGCTCTATATGCTCTGTATGCTCTATATGCTCTATATGCTCTAGATGCTCTACATGCTCCATATGCTCTATATGCTCTATATGCTCTATATGCGCTATATATGCTCTATATGCTTTACATGCTCTATACCCTCTATATGCTCTGTATGCTCTATATGCTCTATATGCTCGATATCCTCTATATGCTCTATATGCTCTATATGCTCTATATCCTCTAGATGCTCTATATGCTCAATATGCTGTATACGCTCTACACGCTCTATACGCTCTATATATATGCTTTATATGCTCTATATGCTCTATATGCTCTATATGCTCTATATGCTCTATATGCTTTTTATGCTCTACATGGTCTATATGCCCTATATGCTCTACATGCCCTATATGCTCTATATGCTCTATATGCTGTATATGCTTTATATGCTTTATATGCTCTATATGCTGTATATGCTCTATATGCTCTATATGCTCTACATGCTCTACATGCTCTGTATGGTCTGTATGGTCTATATTCTCTATATGCTCTATATGCTCTATATGCTCCATATGCTGTATATGCTGTATATGCTGTATGCTCTATATGCTGTATATGTTCTTTGTGCTGTATATGCTCTATATGCTCTATATGCTTTATATGCTCTATGTTCTCTATATGCTCTATATGCTCTATATGCTCTATATGCTCTGTATGCCCTGTATGGTCTATATTCTCTATGTGCTCTATTTTCTGTATATGCTGTATATGCTCTATATATGTGCTGTATATGCTCTATATGCTCTATATGCTCTATAAGCTCTATATGCTCTATATGCTCTATATGCTCTATGTGCTGTGTATGCTCTATATGCTCTATATGCTCTATATGCTCTATATGCTCTATATGCTCTATATGCTCTATATGCTCTATATGCTCCATATGCTCTACATGCTGTACATGCTCTATATGCTGCATATGCTCTATATGCTCTATATGCCCTATATGCTCTATATGCTCTATATGCTGTATATGCTCTATATGCTCTATATGCTCTATATCCTCTATATGCTCTATTTGCTTTTTATGCTCTACATGCTCTATATGCCCTATATGCTCTATATGCCCTATATGCTCTATATGCTCTATATGCTCTATATGCTTTATATGCTTTATATGCTCTATATGCTCTGTATGCTCTATATGCTCTATATGCTCTACATGCTCTACATGCTCCATATGCTCTATATGCTCTATATGCTCTATATGCGCTATATATGCTCTATATGCTCTACATGCTCTATACCCTCTATATGCTCTGTATGCTCTATATGCTCTATATGCTCTATATCCTCTATATGCTCTATATGCTCTATATGCTCTATATCCTCTATATGCTCTATATGCTCAATATGCTGTATACGCTCTATACGCTCTATACGCTCTATATATATGCTTTATATGCTCTATATGCTCTATATGCTCTATATGCTCTATATGCTCTATATGCTTTTTATGCTGTACATGCTCTATATGCCCTATATGCTCTACATGCCCTATATGCTCTATATGCTCTATATGCTCTATATGCTTTATATGCTTTATATGCTCTATATGCTCTATATGCTTTATATGCTCTATATGCTCTACATGCTCTACATGCTCCATATGCTCTATATGCTCTATATGCTCTATATGCTCTATATATGCTCTATATGCTCCACATGCTCTTTACCCTCTATAAGCTCTGTATGCTCTATATGCTCTATATGCTCTATATCCTCTATATGCTCTATATGCTCTATATGCTCTATATGCTCTATATGCTCTATATGCTCTATATGCTCCATATGCTCTACATGCTGTACATGCTCTATATGCTCCATATGCTCTATATGCTCTACATGCTCTTTACCCTCTATATGCTCTGTATGCTCTATATGCTCTATATGCTGTATATCCTCTATATGCTCTATATGCTCTATATGCTTTATATGCTTTATATGCTCTATATGCTCTATATGCTCTATATTCTCTATATGCTCTATATGCTCTATATGCTTTTTATGCTCTACATGCTCTATATGCCCTATATGCTCTATATGCCCTATATGCTCTATATGCTCTATATGCTCTATATGCTTTATATGCTTTATATGCTCTATATGCTCTATATGCTCTATATGCTCTATATGCTCTATATGCTCTACATGCTCTACATGCTCCATATGCTCTATATTTTCTATATGCTCTATATGCTCTATATATGCTCTATATGCTCTATATGCTCTACATGCTCTATACCCTCTATATGCTCTGTATGCTCTATATGCTCTATATGCTCTATATCCTCTATATGCTCTATATGCTCTATATGCTCTATATGCTCTATATGCTCTATATGCTCCATATGCTCTACATGCTGTACATGCTCTATATGCTGCATATGCTCTATATGCTCTATATGCCCTATATGCTCTATATGCTCTATATGCTCTATATGCTCTATATGCTCTATATGCTCTATATGCTCTATATGCTCTATATGCTCTATATGCTTTTTATGCTCTACGTGCTCTATATGCCCTATATGCTCTATATGCCCTATATGCTCTATATGCTCTATATGCTCTATATGCTTTATATGCTTTATATGCTCTATATGCTCTGTATGCTCTTAATGCTCTATATGCTCTAGATGCTCTACATGCTCCATATGCTCTATATGGTCTATATGCTCTATATGCGCTATATATGCTCTATATGCTTTACATGCTCTATACCCTCTATATGCTCTGTATGCTCTATATGCTCTATATGCTCTATATCCTCTATATGCTCTATATGCTCTATATGCTCTATATCCTCTAGATGCTCTATATGCTCAATATGCTGTATACGCTCTACACGCTCTATACGCTCTATATATATGCTTTATATGCTCTATATGCTCTATATGCTCTATATGCTCTATATGCTCTATATGCTTTTTATGCTCTACATGGTCTATATGCCCTATATGCTCTACATGCCCTATATGCTCTATATGCTCTATATGCTGTATATGCTTTATATGCTTTATATGCTCTATATGCTGTATATGCTCTATATGCTCTATATGCTCTACATGCTCTACATGCTCTGTATGGTCTGTATGGTCTATATTCTCTATATGCTCTATATGCTCTATATGCTCCATATGCTGTATATGCTGTATATGCTGTATGCTCTATATGCTGTATATGTTCTTTGTGCTGTATATGCTCTATATGCTCTATATGCTTTATATGCTCTATGTTCTCTATATGCTCTATATGCTCGATATGCTCTATATGCTCTTTATGCCCTGTATGGTCTATATTCTCTATGTGCTCTATTTTCTGTATATGCTGTATATGCTCTATATATGTGCTGTATATGCTCTATATGCTCTATATCCTCTATAAGCTCTATATGCTCTATATGCTCTATATGCTCTATGTGCTGTGTATGCTCTATATGCTCTATATGCTCTATATGCTCTATATGCTCTATATGCTCTATATGCTCTATATGCTCTATATGCTCTATATGCTCTATATGCTCTATATGCTCTATAAGCTGTATATGCTTTATATGCTCTATATGCTGTATATGCTGTATATGCTCTATATGTTCTATATGCTCTATTTGCTCTATATGCTCTATATGCTGTATATGCTTTATATGCTCTATACGCTGTATATGCTGTATATGTTCTATGCTTTATATGCTTTATATGCTCTATATGCTCTATATGCTCTATATGCTGTATATGCTCTATATGCTCTTTATGCTCTATATGCTCTATATGCTCTATATGCTGTATATGCTGTATATGCTGTACATGCTGTATATGCCGTATATGCCGTATATGCTCTATATGCCGTATGTGCTCTATATGCCGTAAATGCTCTATATGCTCTATATGCTCTATATGCTCTATATGCTGTATATGCTCTATATGCTCTATATGCTCTATATGCTCTATATGCCCTATATGCTCCATATGCTGTATATGCTCTATATGCTCTATATATGCTCTATATGCTCTATATGCTCCATATGCTGTATACGCTCTATACGCTCTATACGCTTTATATGCTTTATATGCTCTATATGCTCTATATGCTCTATATGCTCTATATGCTCTATATGCTCTATATGCTCTTTATGCTCTAAACGCTCTATATGCTCTATATGCTCTATATGCTCTATATGCTCTATATGCTCTATATGCTCTATATATGCTTTATATGCTCTATATGCTCTATATATGCTCTATATGCTCTATATGCTTTATATGCTTTATATGCTCTATATGCTCTATATGCTCTATATGCTCTATATGCTCTATATGCTTTTTATGCTCTACATGCTCTATATGCCCTATATGCTCTATATGCCCTATATGCTCTATATGCTCTATATGCTCTATATGCTTTATATGCTTTATATGCTCTATATGCTCTGTATGCTCTATATGCTCTATATGCTCTACATGCTCTATATGCTCTATATGCTCTATATTGCCTATATATGCTCTATATGCTCTACATGCTCTATACCCTCTATATGCTCTGTATGCTCTATATGCTCTATATGCTCTATATCCTCTATATGCTCTATATGCTCTATATGCTCTATATCCTCTATATATGCCGTATATGCTCTATATATGCTTTATATGCTCTATATGCTCTATATATGCTCTATATGCTCTATATGCTCTATATGCTCTATATGCTAATTATGCTCTATATGCTCTATATGCTCTATATGCTCTATATGCTCTTTATGCTCTATATATGCTCTATATGCTCTATATCCTCTATATGCTCTATATATGCTCTATATATGCTCTATATGCTCTATATGCTCTATATGCTCTATATGCTCTGTATGGTCTGTATGGTCTATATTCTCTATATGCTCTATATGCTCTATATGCTCCATATGCTGTATATGCTGTATATGCTGTATGCTCTATATGCTGTATATGTGCTATGTGCTGTATATGCTCTATATGCTCTATATGCTCTATATGCTCTATATGCTCTATGTTCTCTATATGCTCTATATGCTCTATATGCTCTATATGCTCTATATGCTCTATATGCTCTGTATGCCCTGTATGGTCTATATTCTCTATGTGCTCTATATGCTGTATATGCTCTATATGCTCTATATATGTGCTGTATGTGCTCTATATGCTCTGTATGCTCTATAAGCTCTATATGCTCTACATGCTCTATATGCTCTATGTGCTGTATATGCTCTATATGCTCTATATGCTCTATATGCTCTATATGCTCTATATGCTCTATATGCTCTATATGCTCTATATGCTCTATATGCTTTATATGCTCTATGTTCTCTATATGCTCTATATGCTCTATATGCTCTATATGCTCTGTATGCCCTGTATGGTCTATATTCTCTATGTGCTATATATGCTGTATATGCTGTATATAATCTATATATGTGCTGTATATTCTCTATATGCTCTATATGCTCTATAAGCTCTATGTGCTCTATATGCTCTATATGCTCTAGGTGCTGTATATGCTCTATATGCTCTATATGCTTTATATGCTCTATGTTCTCTATATGCTCTATATGCTCTAAATGCTCTATATGCTCTGTATGCCCTGTATGGTCTATATTCTCTATATGCTCTATATGCTGTATATGCTCTATATGCTCTATATATGTGCTGTATATGCTCTATATGCTCTGTATGCTCTATAAGCTCTATATGCTCTACCTGCTCTATATGCTCTATGTGCTGTATATGCTCTATATGCTCTATATGCTCTATATGCTCTATATGCTCTATATGCTCTATATGCTTTATATGCTCTATGTTCTCTATATGCTCTATATGCTCTATATGCTCTATATGCTCTGTATGCCCTGTATGGTCTATATATCTCTATATGCTATATATGCTGTATATGCTGTATATAATCTATATATGTGCTGTATATTCTCTATATGCTCTATATGCTCTATAAGCTCTATGTGCTCTATATGCTCTATATGCTCTAGGTGCTGTATATGCTCTATATGCTCTATATGCTCTATATGCTCTATGTGCTGTATATGCTCTATATGCTCTATATGCTCTATATGCTCTATATGCTCTATATGCTCTATATGCTCTATATGCTTTATATGCTCTATATGCTGTATATGCTGTATATGCTCTATATGCTCTATATGCTCTGTGTGCTGTATATGCTCTATATGCTCTATATGCTCTATATGCTCTATATGCTCTATATGTTCTATATTCTCTATATGCTCTATATGCTCTATATGCTGTATATGCTTTATATGCTCTATATGCTGTATATGCTCTATATGCTCTATATGTTCTATATGCTCTATATGCTCTATATGCTCTATATGCTGTATATGCTTTATATGCTCTATACGCTGTATATGCTGTATATGCTCTATGCTTTATATGCTTCATTTGCTCTATATGCTCTATATGCTCTATATGCTGTATATGGTCTATATGCTCTTTACGCTCTATATGCTGTATATGCTGTATATGCTGTATATGCTGTATATGCTGTATATGCTGTATATGCTGTATATGCTGTACATGCTGCATATGCTGTGAATGCTGTACATGCTGTATATGCCGTATATGCCGTATATGCTCTATATGCCGTATGTGCTCTATATGCCGTATATGCTCTATATGCTCTATATGCTCTATATGCTCTATATGCTCTATATGCTCTATATGCCGTATATGCTCTATATGCTCTATTTGCTCTATATCCTCTTTATGCTCTATATATGCTCTATATGCTCTATATCCTCTTTATGCTCTATATATGCTCTATATGCTCTATATGCTCTATATGCTCTTTATGCTCTATATGCTATATATGCTTTGTATGGTCTGTATGGTCTATATTCTCTATATGCTCTATATGCTCTATATGCTGTATATGCTCTATATATGCTCTATATGCTCTATATGCTACATATGCTGTATACGCTCTATACGCTCTATACGCTTTATATGCTTTATATGCTCTATATGCTCTATATGCTCTATATGCTCTATATGCTCTATATGCTCTATATGCTGTATATGCTCTATATGCTCTATATGCTTTATATGCTCTATATGCTGTATATGCTGTATATGCTCTATATGTTCTATATGCTCTATATGCTCTATATGCTCTATAAGCTGTATATGCTTTATATGCTCTATATGCTGTATATGCTGTATATGCTCTATAGGTTCTATATGCTCTATATGCTCTATATGCTCTATAAGCTGTATATGCTTTATATGCTCTATATGCTGTATATGCTCTATATGCTCTATACGGTGTATATGCTGTATATGCTCTATGCTTTATATGCTTTATTTGCTCTATATGCTCTATGTGCTCTATATGCTGTATATGCTCTATGCTTTATATGCTTTATATGCTCTATATGCTCTATATGCTCTATATGCTCTATATATGCTCTATATGCTCTACATGCTCTATACCCTCTATATGCTCTGTTCTCTATATGCTCTATATGCTCTATATCCTCTATATGCTCTATATGCTCAATATGCTGTATACGCTCTATACGCTCTATACGCTCTATATATATGCTTTATATGCTCTATATGCTCTATATGCTCTATATGCTCTATATGCTCTATATGCTTTTTATGCTGTACATGCTCTATATGCCCTATATGCTCTATATGCCCTATATGCTCTATATGCTCTATATGCTCTATATGCTTTATATGCTTTATATGCTCTATATGCTCTATATGCTTTATATGCTCTATATGCTCTACATGCTCTACATGCTCCATATGCTCTATATGCTCTATATGCTCTATATGCTCTATATATGCTCTATATGCTCTACATGCTCTTTACCCTCTATAAGCTCTGTATGCTCTATATGCTCTATATGCTCTATATCCTCTATATGCTCTATATGCTCTATATGCTCTATATGCTCTATATGCTCTATATGCTCTATATGCTCCATATGCTCTACATGCTGTACATGCTCTATATGCTCCATATGCTCTATATGCTCTACATGCTCTTTACCCTCTATATGCTCTATATGCTCTATATGCTCTATATGCTGTATATCCTCTATATGCTCTATATGCTCTATATGCTTTATATGCTTTATATGCTCTATATGCTCTATATGCTCTATATGCTCTATATGCTCTATATGCTCTATATGCTTTTTATGCTCTACATGCTCTATATGCCCTATATGCTCTATATGCCCTATATGCTCTATATGCTCTATATGCTCTATATGCTTTATATGCTTTATATGCTCTATATGCTCTATATGCTCTATATGCTCTATATGCTCTATATGCTCTACATGCTCTACATGCTCCATATGCTCTATATTTTCTATATGCTCTATATGCTCTATATATGCTCTATATGCTCTATATGCTCTACATGCTCTATACCCTCTATATGCTCTGTATGCTCTATATGCTCTATATGCTCTATATCCTCTATATGCTCTATATGCTCTATATGCTCTATATGCTCTATATGCTCTATATGCTCCATATGCTCTACATGCTGTACATGCTCTATATGCTGCATATGCTCTATATGCTCTATATGCCCTATATGCTCTATATGCTCTATATGCTCTATATGCTCTATATGCTCTATATGCTCTATATGCTCTATATGCTCTATATGCTCTATATGCTTTTTATGCTCTACGTGCTCTATATGCCCTATATGCTCTATATGCCCTATATGCTCTATATGCTCTATATGCTCTATATGCTTTATATGCTTTATATGCTCTATATGCTCTGTATGCTCTTAATGCTCTATATGCTCTAGATGCTCTACATGCTCCATATGCTCTATATGGTCTATATGCTCTATATGCGCTATATATGCTCTATATGCTTTACATGCTCTATACCCTCTATATGCTCTGTATGCTCTATATGCTCTATATGCTCTATATCCTCTATATGCTCTATATGCTCTATATGCTCTATATCCTCTAGATGCTCTATATGCTCAATATGCTGTATACGCTCTACACGCTCTATACGCTCTATATATATGCTTTATATGCTCTATATGCTCTATATGCTCTATATGCTCTATATGCTCTATATGCTTTTTATGCTCTACATGGTCTATATGCCCTATATGCTCTACATGCCCTATATGCTCTATATGCTCTATATGCTGTATATGCTTTATATGCTTTATATGCTCTATATGCTGTATATGCTCTATATGCTCTATATGCTCTACATGCTCTACATGCTCTGTATGGTCTGTATGGTCTATATTCTCTATATGCTCTATATGCTCTATATGCTCCATATGCTGTATATGCTGTATATGCTGTATGCTCTATATGCTGTATATGTTCTTTGTGCTGTATATGCTCTATATGCTCTATATGCTTTATATGCTCTATGTTCTCTATATGCTCTATATGCTCGATATGCTCTATATGCTCTTTATGCCCTGTATGGTCTATATTCTCTATGTGCTCTATTTTCTGTATATGCTGTATATGCTCTATATATGTGCTGTATATGCTCTATATGCTCTATATCCTCTATAAGCTCTATATGCTCTATATGCTCTATATGCTCTATGTGCTGTGTATGCTCTATATGCTCTATATGCTCTATATGCTCTATATGCTCTATATGCTCTATATGCTCTATATGCTCTATATGCTCTATATGCTCTATATGCTCTATATGCTCTATAAGCTGTATATGCTTTATATGCTCTATATGCTGTATATGCTGTATATGCTCTATATGTTCTATATGCTCTATTTGCTCTATATGCTCTATATGCTGTATATGCTTTATATGCTCTATACGCTGTATATGCTGTATATGTTCTATGCTTTATATGCTTTATATGCTCTATATGCTCTATATGCTCTATATGCTGTATATGCTCTATATGCTCTTTATGCTCTATATGCTCTATATGCTCTATATGCTGTATATGCTGTATATGCTGTACATGCTGTATATGCCGTATATGCCGTATATGCTCTATATGCCGTATGTGCTCTATATGCCGTAAATGCTCTATATGCTCTATATGCTCTATATGCTCTATATGCTGTATATGCTCTATATGCTCTATATGCTCTATATGCTCTATATGCCCTATATGCTCCATATGCTGTATATGCTCTATATGCTCTATATATGCTCTATATGCTCTATATGCTCCATATGCTGTATACGCTCTATACGCTCTATACGCTTTATATGCTTTATATGCTCTATATGCTCTATATGCTCTATATGCTCTATATGCTCTATATGCTCTATATGCTCTTTATGCTCTAAACGCTCTATATGCTCTATATGCTCTATATGCTCTATATGCTCTATATGCTCTATATGCTCTATATATGCTTTATATGCTCTATATGCTCTATATATGCTCTATATGCTCTATATGCTTTATATGCTTTATATGCTCTATATGCTCTATATGCTCTATATGCTCTATATGCTCTATATGCTTTTTATGCTCTACATGCTCTATATGCCCTATATGCTCTATATGCCCTATATGCTCTATATGCTCTATATGCTCTATATGCTTTATATGCTTTATATGCTCTATATGCTCTGTATGCTCTATATGCTCTATATGCTCTACATGCTCTATATGCTCTATATGCTCTATATTGCCTATATATGCTCTATATGCTCTACATGCTCTATACCCTCTATATGCTCTGTATGCTCTATATGCTCTATATGCTCTATATCCTCTATATGCTCTATATGCTCTATATGCTCTATATCCTCTATATATGCCGTATATGCTCTATATATGCTTTATATGCTCTATATGCTCTATATATGCTCTATATGCTCTATATGCTCTATATGCTCTATATGCTAATTATGCTCTATATGCTCTATATGCTCTATATGCTCTATATGCTCTTTATGCTCTATATATGCTCTATATGCTCTATATCCTCTATATGCTCTATATATGCTCTATATATGCTCTATATGCTCTATATGCTCTATATGCTCTATATGCTCTGTATGGTCTGTATGGTCTATATTCTCTATATGCTCTATATGCTCTATATGCTCCATATGCTGTATATGCTGTATATGCTGTATGCTCTATATGCTGTATATGTGCTATGTGCTGTATATGCTCTATATGCTCTATATGCTCTATATGCTCTATATGCTCTATGTTCTCTATATGCTCTATATGCTCTATATGCTCTATATGCTCTATATGCTCTATATGCTCTGTATGCCCTGTATGGTCTATATTCTCTATGTGCTCTATATGCTGTATATGCTCTATATGCTCTATATATGTGCTGTATGTGCTCTATATGCTCTGTATGCTCTATAAGCTCTATATGCTCTACATGCTCTATATGCTCTATGTGCTGTATATGCTCTATATGCTCTATATGCTCTATATGCTCTATATGCTCTATATGCTCTATATGCTCTATATGCTCTATATGCTCTATATGCTTTATATGCTCTATGTTCTCTATATGCTCTATATGCTCTATATGCTCTATATGCTCTGTATGCCCTGTATGGTCTATATTCTCTATGTGCTATATATGCTGTATATGCTGTATATAATCTATATATGTGCTGTATATTCTCTATATGCTCTATATGCTCTATAAGCTCTATGTGCTCTATATGCTCTATATGCTCTAGGTGCTGTATATGCTCTATATGCTCTATATGCTTTATATGCTCTATGTTCTCTATATGCTCTATATGCTCTAAATGCTCTATATGCTCTGTATGCCCTGTATGGTCTATATTCTCTATATGCTCTATATGCTGTATATGCTCTATATGCTCTATATATGTGCTGTATATGCTCTATATGCTCTGTATGCTCTATAAGCTCTATAT
>CBDATY010000004.1:0-17385 GCA_965200445.1 Mycoplasmatales bacterium | reverse complement strand
TTTTAAAACTCTAATACAAGTCCTTTTATAATTTTGTTTTACAATGCCTCGTTGAATTTTTTTGCCAACTATATCACAATTCTCATAACGAGTTCTGGCTATAATGCTGTTGTTTTTTAAAGTAATGCAAAAGTACAAAGTAATTTGTATTACAGTTTTAAAAGTTCTTTAAATCACATAATGCAAGAAAAAATTCTCTATTCTTTGCAGTACATATATTGATGAAAGATATTGTGTTTTATAGCAAGTCGACTTCAACATATTTGAAGGTCTGGAGTGTCATGGTGTTTGCCAAGCTACTGTGTCTCGTGGTGTAGTTGTGTATGAAGATGGAGAGGTAATGTTTTACCCAGGAATTCACATAAGTAAGAGTGCTCACAAGACATTTATTTAGCCTCCAAGGGCCCCCACAGACTAATGAAACAACTTTGTGGTTGTGGCCGACAAAATATTATTGATAACTTGTTGTCGACGACAACCAAGTTTGCTTTTGGATAAAGGAAACTCGTCTTTTAATTGATGACGAAATGTCGTCGACAAATTTGAATGATACCAACAATCACTTTACTCACCAGTGAGTGTATTACCTAAAATAAGTAGTTGACAAATTAAAGTGTGTGGAGGTCCTAAGACATAAGGCCCATACTACACAGTCCCCCCCCCCCCATAGTGGACGGTCGAACAGTTGTCTTGTCCTGTCATTGGGAACTATCTTCCTTGAGAACATTACACATGTTCAAATTTGCTATTACAAGGAAAAAGCTTTGCTGACTTTGACCTGCTTTGTTATGAACCATGCCTATTGCATTATTGATGGTTTTAAATTGCATTTATTTAATTCCGCAAGGGTTAGAAAGAAATTGTGTACAGCATTGGCAATTGCAAAATACTTGTGTATTTTGGTTTCAGTCCATAACATACAATTTTTTCTCAAATTCATTTTAATATATGGTGTTTTTATATGTACCACCTAAGTATCCCCAAGCATATGTTCATATGGGTTAAACCCTCCATACCTTTTAGCCCTAGGCACACGAAGCCTGCCCAGTCCTTAAATCTTCATCTAGATCTTTATTGTTGATGTTAAAATATTTTGTCTTTGACAGTTTAGTGTTGTTAGAGGTGCTGGGAAATTTGTTCCAAATCCAACATTTTCAAATTATGTGTACAAGACATGTGAACAACGTGACAAGGTATAACATTACTAACCTAAGCTAAACTAAGTTTATTTATACTGGATAGCTCTATCAGTTCTAAACTGTTCTTCCTAGAGGTCCAGTAAGGATCATCTCTTATTGATCCAGTGTTACTACAGGAGGAAAGCTAAACTAAACTAAGTTTATTTATACTGGATAGGTCTATCAGTTCTGAACTGTTCTTCTTAGAGGTCCAGTAAGAATCATCTCTTATTGATCCAGTGTTACTACAGGAGGAAACCTAAACTAAACTAAGTTTATTTATACTGGATAGGTCTATCAGTTCTAAACTGTTCTTCTTAGAGGTCCAGTAGGGATCATCTCTTATTGATCCAGTGTCACTACAGGAGGAAACCTAAACTAAACTAACTTTATTTTTACTGGATAGCTCTATCAGTTCTAAACTGTTCTTCCTAGAGGTCCAGTAAGGATCATCTCTTATTGATGCAGTGTTACTACAGGAGGAAACGTAAACTAAACTAACTTTATTTATACTAGATAACTCTATCAGTTCTAAACTGTTCTTCCTAGAGGTCCAGTAAGGATCATCTCTTATTGATCCAGTGTTACTACAGGAGGAAACCTAAACTAAACTAACTTTATTTATACTGGATAACTCTATCAGTTCTAAACTGTTCTTCCTAGAGGTCCAGTAAGGATCATCTCTTATTGATCCAGTGTTACTACAGGAGAAAACCTAAACTAAACTAACTTTATTTTTACTGGATAGCTCTATCAGTTCTAAACTGTTCTTCCTAGAGGTCCAGTAAGGATCATCTCTTATTGATGCAGTGTTACTACAGGAGGAAACGTAAACTAAACTAACTTTATTTATACTAGATAACTCTATCAGTTCTAAACTGTTCTTCCTAGAGGTCCAGTAAGGATCATCTCTTATTGATCCAGTGTTACTACAGGAGGAAACCTAAACTAAACGAACTTTATTTATACTGGATAGCTCTATCAGTTCTAAACTGTTCTTCCTAGAGGTCCAGTAAGGATCATCTCTTATTGGCGCAAATGTGAAATGATTGTAATATCTTCCCTTCTAAGGTTTGCGTGCCAAAGAAAGTTGAACGTGAACCGTACAGTGGTCCTGTAATACAAATCCCTCAGGATAATGTCCCAGCGACACCGCTGTCTCCCGCACAGTATTCCAAGAAAGACAGAGAAGAGAAAGTTTCACGAGCTGGGCACAGGAATCTGCATTCATCAGGGTTTTCTTTAGCAGGTATGTGGAGTAATAAATACATCTTAGGTACAACTACATTTCGAAAGGATGACTTTGTACTACAAACCTATTGAAAGTATAAATCAATGTCAACAGTCAATTCAACAAGCAAATTCACCAGAATCACTATCATTGACCGATTTGTTGTGCATAGCTGCTTTCATCTCCAAAATCTTTTTGCAATTTTGCTATGCGCTGTTCTGTTTTATGTCTCGCATGTGATAATTGTTAAGTAATCGGTTAGGGGTTCCATATTTCATATGGGTATTTTTCCAAGGGTGGGGTATATATATTCAAGAAAGGTGGAAAATTTGTCATGGGAGGCGGTGAGCTATTTTAAAGCGAGGCTGCAGATCACTGCTCAAAATCCCAGTGTGGTTGCATTGTGTAGGAGGACAAGTGGACGACGACCAACCGTTCCGACCATCTTCTCGTGTTCATAAACCTCCAGGTGGAGGATCGTCTTTCTCCCTTGGTTGAAAAATAATTTGTATTTATTTAATACTTTGTGCTTGAATGTACTTGGACGTCTGACACGTAGTGTCATGTTGTGAATTGAGCTATAGTAGCATTCAATAAACTATTTTTATAACAATGTCTCACACTTATGTTTCTACCGGTGCTTAGACTATTCCCAGTGTAGTGCAATCACGAAGAATAAATTGAGTTTTGGTGGAGCTTCAAGAACTATATGTTATGTACAACTTGAAACACGTGCTGGAGTGCTTTATCAGATACAAAGAGGCGAGAATTAATGCTTAGCATTTTTTTATCTGATAAAGCATTGCTTTTGCCTTTACCTTGCGTACGGTAATGATTGTGGTTCAGTTGTTCCGTGAAATTATTTATTTATTTTTTTATTTTATTTATAAACTTTGCCGATAACACATTACATTACATAAAAAGACAAGAACAGGACTTACATAATGAAATACAGTACATAACGACGGCTGGGTTTCCGCAACAGCGAATAGCCAATTACTGCGGGCCCGACACAAAAATATTCAACTAGTATTATGATTACAAATATATCAATACTTTCATATATATGTATAGCAGTATACACATACGTTTCTACAATCACACATTACATATACGAATACACACATACACTTTACACATACACATAATTATATTACAGGTAAGATGTTATTTAAAATTTAACAACAACACGATATTGGGCGTAACAGGCTACGAACACAATTACATTTTAGACATATACTCTTAAATGTTCGAGAGTTTTCAGGATCATAATTAATGTTCAGCGATGAGAAGTAATACTTAAGCAAATGAGATTTGAATACAGTCAATGTAGTATCCGTAGTGATGTTCAGTTCATCTGCAATTTCATTCCAAAGTCGGCACACTCTTACGAGGAAGGATTTCTGGTAGGCAGTAGTTCTACATTTAGGGATGGCATATTTTGGTGTTTTTGATGAAGTTGAACGGGTAATTCTACGATTCAGGGGGATAGTTGGCAGAACATCAGGATTAATTGTTACTAAACCATGTGTAATTTTGTAAAACAACATGAGATCCAAGTATTCGTGCCAGTAGGTTACTGGAAGAAGATTTAAAGACTGTAACCTCGTTTTATAGTCAACGGTTGTGCTAAATGGTAAATTTAAGATGTATTTAGAGGCACGTCTTTGTGTTCTTTCAAGTTTACTTATAAGTTCCACTGACTGTGGTGACCAAATCTGCGTTGCGTAGCCAAAATGCGACCTAACCAGGGCAAGATATAGCGCTCGTCTAGCTGCAGTATTCTTGATGGACAAAGTGTTTCTTCTAATATATCCTAGAATCTTGTTAGCTTTCGCTGTCTGCTCGTTCACTTGTTTTTTCCATGTTAAATCCGATGACACCCACACGCCAAGGTCTTTCTCATTGTTCGAAATCGATACAACAGAGCCGTCTAATTTGTACGAGGAAGTAACTGGTACTTTTTTCCGTGTTAGCGTTTGATGTTTGCACTTGCTTTGGTTAAATGATAGCCCAGATACTGTTGACCAATGCTCTAGGGTTCCAAGGTCATTTTGTAGAGCTGTAACATCATAATGTGATTTGATTGTGGAGAATAACTTGGTGTCATCGGCAAACATTACAGCTCGACTGGACGTTGGTGCTTCGAGTAGATCATTCACGTAAAGAAGAAACAGCGCAGGGCCGAGTATTGATCCCTGTGGAACATGATGATGCAGATAAAAATCTGAGAAAGGGAAAGCACCTGTATTTTCTAAATAAAAATACTGTGCCCTGGGTGTCGAGAGAGTATGTTAAACAGGTTAACTCAGCATGGTATCATTACTCTCATGACGTATCTTATGTAGGTTAACTTTTGAACCCGTGATTACTGAATACCTTCTATTGCATTTTATCCAATTAAGATTTAATAAATTAACTGCGTTCATGGAAAAGGATCATAAGGTCTAAATTCATCATGTAAAAGTATGGAAACTAGTAAGTAGTCGATATAGAAATAGGGACTGTTTAATACACTGTCAAAGCATCACCAGCTCAACTGGTACTTTACATAATTCATGTATTAAACTAGTAAAGTGCAGAGATAGCCAATAGACAACCTTGTTCAACCCCAATGTTGACGCCGAAGGGTTCGGATGTGTTGCCATTGAAATAGGCAGTGCCTCGGTTCCCGTCGTGAAATGACTCGGCTTCAGATTTTCTGTAATTCTGACCTGTGGCGGGTCGCGGTAGGAATTTGTTTGGTCACTTCGTGAAATATGCTAATTTTGCACGTGGTGTGGCGTGGCGTGACGAAGATGTACGAAGGAAGACGAAGTTCGGAATTGTTCGTTGTTCTTCCTGTACTCAGAGATGGCGGACAAGAAAACCGTTTTAGAAAGCATCTCGAGTGATTTTTCAGCGATTCTCGCTGGAAAAAGGTAAGCAGAGGAGATCATTTTGTTTTGGTATTGCAGATTTGTTATATTTATTTCATATTTACGTTTATTTCGTTGTACATTCAGAGTTAAATGGGTTGTTCAACATGAATCGAGGTCATGATTGATTTACTGAGAATGGAGAAGTTTTATTGGTATGTATACATTTGGTTGAAATATAATAGTGTTGAAAATAGATAGTTGGGCATATTTTGAATGAGAATCCGAGAGATTGAAGAAGGATCCGCGAGGGATGGTTGAAATACATGACAGATTTAAAAAGGATTTTGATGTGGGCCATAATATGGCAGAGGATGTGAATATAGAGCACGTGTGCTTTGAGTTCATTTTATGCTTCATACTGCCTTTTAAATATGTGCTGGACTTGGGAAAGATGTAGATATTGTTAGGTGTACAAAAATGTTTCTTGTAGTGGATAAAATGGCTGTGAATTTGTAAATGTTTGATAGAAATATCGATAGGCCATTGCTTCCAGGGGGGGAGTCATGGTATCCTATATACCCGAAATTATGCTGCTAATTTAAAAAAATACCAGGGGTTAGGGTAGGAACCCTTTTTACGACAAAAGCTTGTTAATTTATGTTTGCCTAAAGGTGACAAACGAAACAAATGATGGTTGAAATTATGAGCAAATTGGCCAAATTAAAAATAATGACAAAATAGCATATATCGTTATTGAATAATCATTTAAAATAGCAACAGGGGTGCACACATTCACTAAAGAGATAACAAGTTTTAGAATGAAATATCACAACATTAGGACTCCTCCAACAGTGTCTGTACAAAGTGAAACTTTGAAATATTAAATTTCTTTTTATATCATTGTTAATTTCCAATCCTTGAGGTGTCTGCCTCTTTTTTCTACAGTAGAGCAGTGCCGTATATTCAATTATTAGCTATTTTTAGGTTTAGCAATGTCTTTTTTGTCAGCTAGAAATACCCGCTTGAAACACTAACAACAAAGATCATGAACATTTATTGCAAATACTTAATATGAATCATGAGTAATAAGAGCATTGCAATCAGGTTTTAAGGTCTGCAGGATGAATTAAGTAAAATAATATTTGGAGATATTGTATGGAAGTAATTTGAAACAATTCTGATTTGATTAGACTTGCAGTAATGTGGGGTTTTTTTAAATGTGATATTTTAGATGCAAATCACATGTAAGGTGTTGCGTTCAAAGACGTGGTTTGTCTTGGGGATGATTGATGACTGCAGGTATTATGCTTATTTTGTTTTGGATATAGATGTACTGTAGGTATATAGTAGGATGTGCTTGGGGATAATTATTTAGATTGGGTGAGAAATGAGTCAAAGGGGTAATGGCAACAACAAATTCTTTGTGTGTTGCTCAGCTTTTAAAACAACTAGGAAAAGCCTTTTGTTACTGTTTCATATGTGGCTTGATTTTTGAGATATTTGGACTCAAACATGCTAGCTGTCTGCCATCTTGCATATATTCTTGATCTCATTACATGATGTCACTAGTGGGATAAGTGTTGCAAAATCACTCGTAATAGAGTAAGAAACAATAGCTGGTTGAAATGTTGTTACTCAGTACGTGATACAAAATAGCAAGTAGAAACAAGTTTCTAGTTTGTTGTGATCATTGCTTGTCAGTTATTATATGTTGTCTAATCTCGCTTGTTATCAGATAAGTATGTATTAGCCATGAGCATGGGATTGATTAGTTGTGTATTAGTTATGAGCATGCATCAGCATGAGGATATCTGTACTAGGCATTGTGCATGGGGATATCTTGATTAGGCATTGCACATGGATAAAAGAAGTATTGGGATATCTGTACTGGGCATTGTGCATGGGGATATCTGTATTAGGCAAAGTATATTGGGATGTGTGTACTAGGCATTGTGCATGAATAAGAGAAGTATAGGGATATTTGTATCAGGCATTGTGCATGGATAAAAGAAGTATTGGGATATGTCTACTAGGGATTGTGCATGGATAAAAGAAGTATTATGATATGTGTACTAGGGATAGTGTATGCATAAAAGAAGTATATTGGGCCTGTACATGTACATGTTCATGTGCATAAGAAGTATATTATTGAGCATGTACATGTGCATAAGAAGTATATTATTGGGGATGTGCATGTACATAAGAAGTATATTATTGGAGATGTACATGTGCATAAGAAGTATATTATTGGAGATGTACTTGTGCATAAGAAGTATATTATTGGGGATGTACATGTGCATAAAAAGTATATTATTGGGGATGTACATGTGCATAAGAAGTATATTATTGGGGATGTACATGTGCATAAGAAGTATATTATTGGGGATGTAGATGTGCATAAGAAGTATATTATTGGAGATGTACATGTGCATAAGAAGTATATTATTGGAGATGTAGTTGTGCATAAGAAGTATATTATTGGAGATGTACTTGTGCATAAGAAGTATATTATTGGGGATGTACATGTACATAAGAAGTATATTATTGGAGATGTACATGTGCATAAGAAGTATATTATTGGGGATGTACATGTGCATAAGAAGTATATTATTGGGGATGTACATGTGCATAAGAAGTATATTATTGGAGATGTACTTGTGCATAAGAAGTATATTATTGGGGATGTACATGTACATAAGAAGTATATTATTGGAGATGTACATGTCCATAAGAAGTATATTATTGGAGATGTACATGTACATAAGAAGTATATTATTGGGGATGTACATGTACATAATAAGTATATTATTGGAGATGTACATGTGCATAAGAAGTATATTATTGGAGATGTACATGTGCATAAGAAGTATATTATTGGGGATGTACATGTGCATAAGAAGTATATTATTGGGGATGTACATGTGCATAAGAAGTATATTATTGGAGATGTACTTGTGCATAGGAAGTATATTATTGGAGATGTACATGTGCATAAGAAGTATATTATTGGGGATGTACTTGTGCATAAGAAGTATATTATTGGAGATGTACATGTGCATAAGAAGTATATTATTGGGGATGTACATGTGCATAAGAAGTATATTATTGGAGATGTACATGTGCATAAGAAGTATATTATTGGGGATGTACATGTGCATAAGAAGTATATTATTGGGGATGTACATGTACATAAGAAGTATATTATTGGGGATGTACATGTGCATAAGAAGTATATTATTGGAGATGTACTTGTGCATAAGAAGTATATTATTGGGGATGTATATGTACATAAGAAGTATATTATTGGGGATGTACATAAGAAGTATATTATTGGGGATGTACATGTACATAAGAAGTATATTATTGGAGATGTACTTGTGCATAAGAAGTATATTATTGGGGATGTACATGTACATAAGAAGTATATTATTGGGGATGTACATGTGCATAAGAAGTATATTATTGGAGATGTACATGTGGATAAGAAGTATATTATTGGAGATGTACATGTGCATAAGAAGTATATTATTGGAGATGTACATGTGCATAAGAAGTATATTATTGGGGATGTACATGATCATAAGAAGTATATTATTGGGGATGTACGTGTGCATATACACATAAAGTATATTATTTAGCATGTACATGTGCATAGGCATAAGAAGTGTATTATGCATGTAAATAAGTGGTATATTATTGGGGATGTACATGTGCATGAGAAGTATATTATTGGGGATGTGCTTGGGCATAAGAAGTATATTATTGGGGATGTACATGTGCATAAGAAGTATATTATTGGGGATGTACGTGTGCATATACACATAAAGTATATTATTTAGCATGTACATGTGCATAGGCATAAGAAGTATATTATGCATGTAAATAAGTGGTATATTATTGGGCATAAGCAGTATATTATTGGGGATGTACATGTGTATAAGAAGTATATTAATGGGGATGTACGTGTGCATATACACATAAAGTATATTATTTAGCATGTACATGTGCGTAGGCATAAGAAGTGTATTGGGCATGTAAATAAGTGGTATATTATTGGGCATAAGCATAAGAAGTATATCGGGCCTGTACATGTAAATACGGAGTATATTATTTAGCATGTACATAAGAAGTATATTTCTGCATCTCGGCCAGGATGAAATTTCTTGTGGTCTCTTGCCAACAGGTTTTTTGTCGATATTACTGTCAAAAAAGGTGATATTTCAAATTTAATTTTAGAAAGATGACTAACATCAGAAAGCTCAAAAAAAACTACATATAAGTCATTTAAATAGTTTTATATGTAGTTTTTTACAAGCTTTCTGATGATCCAGGGTTTTTTTCTAAAATTGAACTTGAAATATCACCTTTTTGACAGTAATACAGTTTTGTAGTAATACTAACCGAAAACATGTTGGCAAGAGCCCACAAGAAATTTGAACGTGGTCGACATGCAGAAACATACTTACTAACCTTAAAGGAACAAGATAAAAGCATGCTTTTTTTACCTCTAGCTACCGGACTAATAAAAACGAGCATGGGGATTGATTAGGTATGTATTAGTTATGAGCATGGGGATTGATTAGCTACATATTAGTCATGTGCATGGACATAAGGCCGCACTACAATGCAGACATGCATACATGTGCATGGACATAAGGCCGCACTGCAATGCATGCATGCATGCATACATACATGTGCATGGAAACATACGGCTGCACTGCATAGATGTGCATGGACATAAGGCCGCACTGCAACGCATACATAATACATACCTGTGCATGGACATAAGGCCGCACTACAATGCATACATACATACACGGCTGCACTGCAATACATACATACCTGTACATGGGCATAAGGCCGCACTACAATGCATGCATACATACATGTGCATGGACATGAAGCCAAACTACAAGGCATATATGCATACATGTGGATTGACAATAAGGTTGCACTACAATGCATGCATACATGTGCATGGACATGAAGCCAAACTACAAGGCATATATACATACATACATGGGCATCGACAATAAGGCTGCACTACAATGCATGCATGCATGCATACATACCTACCTGGGCATCGACAATAAGGCCGCACTACAATACATGCGCATGGACATGAAGCCAAACTACAAGGCATATATACATACATACATGGGCATCGACATCGACAATAAGGCCGCACTACAATGCATACAAGGATGAACTACAGTGAATGAATGCATGCATGCATAGATACATACCTGTGCATGGACAATAAGGTTGCACTACAATACATAGATACATGTGCATGGACATCGACAATAAGGCCGCACTGCAATGCATGCATACATAGATACATACCTGTGCATGGACAATAAGGTTGCACTACAATGCATGCATACATGTGCATGGACATGAAGCCAAACTACAAGGCATATATACATACATACATGGGCATCGACAATAAGGCTGCACTACAATGCATGCATACATAGATACATACATACATGGGCATCGACAATAAGGCTGCACTACAATTCATACATGCATGTGCATGGACACAAGGCCGAACTACAATGAATGCATGCATACATGCATGTGCATGGACACAAGGCCACACTACATTGCACGCACACATACATATATACATGTGCATCGACAATAAGGTTGCACTACAATACATGTACATGGACACATACGGTTGCACTGCATACATACATGGACACAAGGCTGCACTACAATACATACATACATGTGCATGGACATAAGGCCACACTGCAATGCATACATACATGTGCATGGACATGAAGCCAAACTACAAGGCATATATACATACATACATGGGCATTGACAATAAGGCCGCACTACAATGCATGTATACCTGTGCATGGACAATAAGGTTGCACTACAATACATACCTACATGTGCATGGACATGAAGCCAAACTACAAGGCATATATACATACATACCTACATGTGCATGGAGATTAAGGCAAACTACAAGGGATATATACATGGACATCGACAATAAGGTTGCACTACAATGCATGCTTACATGTGCATGGACATCGACAATAAGGCTGCACTACAATGCATGCATGCATACATAGATACATACCTGTGCATCGACATGAAGCCAAACTACAAGGCATATATACATACTTACATGTGCATGGACATGAAGCCAAACTACAAGGCATATATACATACATACATGGGCATCGACAATAAGGTTGCACTGCATAGATAGATACATGGATATCGACAATAAGGCTGCACTACAATGCATGCATGCATACCTACATGTGCATGGACAATAAGGTTGCACTACAATACATACCTACATGTGCGTGGACATGAAGGCAAACTACAAGGGATATATACATACCTACATGGGCATCGACAATAAGGTTGCACTACAATACATACCTACATGTGCATGGACGTGAAGGCAAACTACAAGGCATATATACCTACATGGGCATCGACAATAAGGCCGCATTATAATGCATGCATACATACATGTGCATGGACAATAAGGTTGCACTACAATACATACATACATGTGCATGGACATGAAGCCAAACTACAAGGCATATATACATACATACATGGGCATCGACAATAAGGCTGCACTACAATACATATATATATATACGTACATGGGCATCGACGATAAGGCTGCACTACAATGCATGCGTACATAGATACCTACATGTGTATGGAGATGAAGTCAAACTACAAGGCATATATACATACCTACATGGGCATCGACAATAAGGTTGCACTACAATGCATGCATACATAGATACATACCTGTGCATCGACATGAAGCCAAACTACAAGGCATATATACATACCTACATGGGCATCGACAATAAGGTTGCACTACAATACATGCATACATAGATACATACCTGTGCATGGACAATAAGGTTGCACTACAATACATACCTACATGTGCATTGACAATAAGGCTGCACTACAATGCATGCATACATAGATACATACCTGTGCATGGACATGAAGCCAAACTACAAGGCATATATATATACCTACATGGGCATCGACGATAAGGCTGCACTACAATGCATGCGTACATAGATAGCTACATGTGCATGGACATGAAGCCAAACTACAAGGCATATATACATACATGCATGGGCATGGAATATAAGGCTGCACTACAATGCATGCATACATACATGGGCATCGACAATAAGGCTGCACTACAATGCATGCATACATAGATACATACCTGTGCATGGATATGAAGCCAAATTACAAGGGATACATACATACAAGGATGAACTAGAATGAATGCATGCATGCATGCGCATAGATAATAAGGTTGCACTACAATACATACCTACATGCGTATGGACATGAAGCCAAACTACAAGGCATATATACCTACATGGGCATCGACAATAAGGTTGCACTACAATACATAGATACATACCTGTGCATGGACATGAAGCCAAACTACAAGGCATATATACATACCTACATGGGCATCGACAATAAGGCTGTACTACAATGCATACATACATACATGTGTATGGACATGAAGCTGCACTACAAGGCATATATACATACCTACATGGGCATCGACGATAAGGCCGCACTACAATGCATGCGTACATAGATACCTACATGTGCATAGACATGAAGCCAAACTACAAGGCATATATACATACCTACATGGGCATCGACGATAAGGCCGCACTACAATGCATGCATAGATAGATACATACATGTGCATGGACATGAAGCCAAACTGCAAGGCATATATACATACCTACATGGGCATCGACAATAAGGCCGCACTACAATGCATGTATACCTGTGCATGGACAATAAGGTTGCATTACAATACATACATGTGCATGGACATGAAGCCAAACTACAAGGCATATATACATACCTACATGGGCATCGACAATAAGGCTGCTCTACAGTGCATGCATAGATAGATACATACCTGTGCATGGACATGAAGGCAAACTACAAGGCATATATACATACATGGGCATCGACGATAAGGCCGCACTACAATGCATGTATAGCTGTGCATGGACAATAAGGTTGCACTACAATACATACATACATGTGCATGGACATGAAGCCAAACTACAAGGCATATATACATACATACATGGGCGTCGAGAATAAGGTTGCATTAGAATACATACTTACATGTGCATGGACATGAAGGCAAACTACAAGGCATATATACATACATGGGCATCGACGATAAGGCCGCACTACAATGCATGTATACCTGTGCATGGACATAAAGCCAAACTGCAAGGCATATATACATACATACATGGGCATCGATGATAAGGCCTCACTACAATGCATGTATACCTGTGCATGGACAATAAGGTTGCACTACAATACATACATACATGTGCATGGACATGAAGCCAAACTACAAGGCATATATACATACATACATGGGCATCGACGATAAGGCCGCACTACAATGCATGTATACCTGTGCATGGACAATAAGGTTGCACTACAATAGATACATACATGTGCATGGAGATAAGGCCGCACTACAATACATACATGGACATGAAGCCAAACTACAAGGCATATATACATACCTACATGGGCATCAACAATAAGGCTGCACTACAATGCATGGACATGAAGCCAAACTAGAAGGTATATATACATATATACATGTGCATGGACATGAAGCCAAACTACAAGGCATATATACATACATGGGCATCGACGATAAGGCCGCACTACAATGCATGTATACCTGTGCATGGACAATAAGGTTGCACTACAGTACATACATACATGTGCATGGACATGAAGCCAAACTACAAGGCATATATACATACATACATGGGCATTGACAATAAGGCCGCACTACAATGCATGTATACCTGTGCATGGACAATAAGGTTGCACTACAATACATACCTACATGTGCATGGACATGAAGCCAAACTACAAGGCATATATACATACATACCTACATGTGCATGGAGATTAAGGCAAACCAGAAGGGATATATACATGGACATCGACAATAAGGTTGCACTACAATTCATACATACATACATACATGGGCATCGACAATAAGGCTGCACTACAATGCATGCTTACATGTGCATGGACATCGACAATAAGGCTGCACTACAATGCATGCATGCATACATAGATACATACTTACCTGTGCATGGACATGAAGCCAAACTACAAGGCATATATACCTACATGGGCATCGACAATAAGGCTGCACTACAATGCATGCATACATAGATACATACCTGTGCATGGACATGAAGCCAAACTACAAGGCATATATACATACATACATGGGCATCGACAATAAGGTTGCACTGCATAGATAGATACATGGATATCGACAATAAGGCTGCACTACAATGCATGCATGCATACCTACATGTGCATGGACAATAAGGTTGCACTACAATACATACCTACATGTGCGTGGACATGAAGGCAAACTACAAGGGATATATACATACCTACATGGGCATCGACAATAAGGTTGCACTACAATACATACCTACATGTGCATGGACGTGAAGGCAAACTACAAGGCATATATACCTACATGGGTATTGACAATAAGGCCGCATTATAATGCATGCATACATACATGTGCATGGACAATAAGGTTGCACTACAATACATACATACATGTGCATGGACATGAAGCCAAACTACAAGGCATATATACATACATACATGGGCATCGACAATAAGGCTGCACTACAATACATATATATATACGTACATGGGCATCGACGATAAGGCTGCACTACAATGCATGCGTACATAGATACCTACATGTGCATGGACATGAAGCTAAACTACAAGGCATATATACATACATGGACATCGACAATAAGGCCGCACTACAATGCATGCATAGATAGATACATGTGTATGGAGATGAAGTCAAACTACAAGGCATATATACATACCTACATGGGCATCGACAATAAGGTTGCACTACAATGCATGCATACATAGATACATACCTGTGCATCGACATGAAGCCAAACTACAAGGCATATATACATACCTACATGGGCATCGACAATAAGGTTGCACTACAATGCATGCATACATAGATACATACCTGTGCATGGACATGAAGCCAAACTACAAGGCATATATATATACCTACATGGGCATCGACGATAAGGCTGCACTACAATGCATGCATACATAGATACATACCTGTGCATGGACATGAAGCCAAACTACAAGGCATATATATATACCTACATGGGCATCGACGATAAGGCTGCACTACAATGCATGCGTACATAGATAGCTACATGTGCATGGACATGAAGCCAAACTACAAGGCATATATACATACATGCATGGGCATGGAATATAAGGCTGCACTACAATGCATGCATACATACATGGGCATCGACAATAAGGTTGCACTACAATACATACCTACATGCGTATGGACATGAAGCCAAACTACAAGGCATATATACCTACATGGGCATCGACAATAAGGTTGCACTACAATACATAGATACATACCTGTGCATGGACATGAAGCCAAACTACAAGGCATATATACATACCTACATGGGCATCGACAATAAGGCTGTACTACAATGCATACATACATACATGTGTATGGACATGAAGCTGCACTACAAGGCATATATACATACCTACATGGGCATCGACGATAAGGCCGCAGTACAATGCATGCGTACATAGATACCTACATGTGCATAGACATGAAGCCAAACTACAAGGCATATATACATACCTACATGGGCATCGACGATAAGGCCGCACTACAATGCATGTATACCTGTGCATGGACATGAAGCCAAACTGCAAGGCATATATACATACCTACATGGGCATCGACAATAAGGCCGCACTACAATGCATGCATAGATAGATACATACATGTGCATGGACATGAAGCCAAACTACAAGGCATATATACATACATATATGGGCATCGATGATAAGGCCTCACTACAATGCATGTATACCTGTGCATGGACAATAAGGTTGCATTACAATACATACATGTGCATGGACATGAAGCCAAACTACAAGGCATATATACATACCTACATGGGCATCGACAATAAGGCTGCTCTACAGTGCATGCATAGATAGATACATACCTGTGCATGGACATGAAGGCAAACTACAAGGCATATATACATACATGGGCATCGACGATAAGGCCGCACTACAATGCATGTATAGCTGTGCATGGACAATAAGGTTGCACTACAATACATACATACATGTGCATGGACATGAAGCCAAACTACAAGGCATATATACATACATACATGGGCGTCGAGAATAAGGTTGCATTAGAATACATACTTACATGTGCATGGACATGAAGCCAAACTACAAGGCATATATACATACATGGGCATCGACGATAAGGCTGCACTACAATGCATGTATACCTGTGCATGGACATAAAGCCAAACTGCAAGGCATATATACATACATACATGGGCATCGATGATAAGGTTGCACTACAATACATACCTACATGTGCATGGACATGAAGCCAAACTACAAGGCATATATACATACATACCTACATGTGCATGGAGATTAAGGCAAACTACAAGGGATATATACATGGACATCGACAATGAGGTTGCACTACAATTCATACATACATACATACATGGGCATCGACAATAAGGCTGACGTTCCAGAAATACGCTCGACGACAATCGCATCGCAGGTATGTGAGAGAGGGGCCAGGCAATAGGCTAAATCAATATTGCTATCCACCCATTTAAGAACGAAGAACGTATCACCTCCCTGTAGGTTTGTACAGTTATATGTTCACAGCGTAGCAACGTGATGATGTTCAGCAACAGCGTTGATGATCCTTCCGCAGGTTCACCTACGGAAACCTTGTTACGACTTTTACTTCCTCTAAATGATCAAGTTTGACCAACTTTTTGACGTCCGTCGAATGGGCCGAAACTCACCTGACGGTGCCAATCCAGAGACCTCACTAAACCATTCAATCGGTAGTAGCGACGGGCGGTGTGTACAAAGGGCAGGGACGTAATCAACGCGAGCTGATGACTCGCGCTTA
>CBDATY010000003.1:0-10921 GCA_965200445.1 Mycoplasmatales bacterium | reverse complement strand
CGGACTTAGGGTTGATCCGGTCGGATTTAGGGCTTAATTCGGCCAGATCAGGGCTTAATCCGTCCGGATTTAGGGCTATATCCGGCCGGATTAAGGGTTGATCCGGCCGGATTTAGGGTTGATTAGGTCGGATTTAGGGCTTAATCCGGGCAGATCAAAGCTTAATCCGTCCGGATTTAGAGCTAAGTCCGGTCGGACTTAGGGTTGATCCGGTCGGATTTAGGGCTTAATCCGGCCGGATTTAGGGCTAAATCCGGCCGGATTTAGGGTTGATCCGGTCGGGTTTAGGGCTTAATCCGGGCAGATCAAAGCTTAATCCGTCCGGATTTAGAGCTAAGTCCGGTCGGACTTAGGGTTGATCCGGTCGGATTTAGGGCTTAATTCGGCCAGATCAGGGCTTAATCCGTCCGGATTTAGGGCTAAGTCCGGTCGGACTTAGGGTTGATCCGGTCGGATTTAGGGCTTAATTCGGCCAGATCAGGGCTTAATCCGTCCGGATTTAGGGCTATATCCGGCCGGATTAAGGGTTGATCCGGCCGGATTTAGGGTTGATTAGGTCGGATTTAGGGCTTAATCCGGGCAGATCAAAGCTTAATCCGTCCGGATTTAGAGCTAAGTCCGGTCGGACTTAGGGTTGATCCGGTCGGATTTAGGGCTTAATCCGGCCGGATTTAGGGCTAAATCCGGCCGGATTTAGGGTTGATCCGGTCGGGTTTAGGGCTTAATCCGGGCAGATCAAAGCTTAATCCGTCCGGATTTAGAGCTAAGTCCGGTCGGACTTAGGGTTGATCCGGTCGGATTTAGGGCTTAATTCGGCCAGATCAGGGCTTAATCCGTCCGGATTTAGGGCTAAGTCCGGTCGGACTTAGGGTTGATCCGGTCGGATTTAGGGCTTAATTCGGCCAGATCAGGGCTTAATCCGTCCGGATTTAGGGCTATATCCGGCCGGATTAAGGGTTGATCCGGCCGGATTTAGGGTTGATTAGGTCGGATTTAGGGCTTAATCCGGGCAGATCAAAGCTTAATCCGTCCGGATTTAGGGCTAAATCCGGCCGTATTTAGGGTTATCCGGCCGGATTTAGGGTTTATCCGGTTTAAAACTGACCGGATTAACCCCTTAATCTTGCTGGATTAACCCTTAATCCAGCTAGATTAACCTTTAATCCGACCGGATTTACCTCTTAATCTTGCTGAATTAACCCTTAATCAAACAGGATTAACCTTAAATTCCACCGGATTTACCCCTTAATCTGGCTGGATTAACCCTTAATCCAGCTGGATTAACCTTAAATCCGACCAGATTTACTCTTTAATCCGGCCGGATTAACGTTAAATCCGAGCGGATTTACCCCTTAATCCGGCTGGATTATACTTAAATCCCACCGGATTTACTTCTTAATCCGGCTGGATTAACCCTTAATCCAGCTGGATTAACCTTAAATCCGACCAGATTTACCCTTTAATCCGGCCGGATTAACGTTAAATCCGACCGGATTTACCCCTTAATCCGGCTGGATTAACGTTAAATCCCACCGGATTTACCCCATAATCTGGCTGGATTAACCCTTAATCCAGCTAGATTAACCTTAAATCCGACCAGATTTACCCTTTAATCCGGCCGGATTAACCTTAAATCCGACCGGATTTACCCCTTAATCCGGCTGGATTAACCTTAAATCCCACCGGATTTGCCCCTTAATCTGGATGGATTAACCCTTAATCCAGCTGGATTAACCTTAAATCCGAGCGGATTTACCCCTTAATCTTGCTGGATTAACCCTTAATCCAGGTGGATTAACCTTAAATCCGACTAGATTTACCCCTTAATCTTGCTGGATCAACCCTTAATCCAGCTGGATTAACCTTAAATCCGACCGGATTTACCTCTTAATCTTGCTTGATTAACCCTTAATCCAGCTAGATTGACCTTAAATCCGACCGGATTTACCCCTTAGTCTGGCTGTATTAACCCTTAATCCAGCTGGATTAACCTTAAATCCGACCAGATTTACCCTTTAATCCGGCCGGACTAACCTTAAATCCGACCGCATTTACCCCTTAATCCGGCTGGATTAACCTTAAATCCCACCGGATTTACCCCTTAATCTTGCTGGATTAACCCCTAATCCAGCTGGATTAATCTTAAATCCGACCAGATTTACCCTTTAATCCGGCCGGATTAACCTTAAGTCCAACCGGATTTACCCCTTAATCCGGCTGGATTAACCTTAAATCCCACAGGATTTACCCCTTAATCTGGCTGGATTAACCCTCAATCCAGCTGGATTAACCTTAAATCCGACCGGATTTACCCCTTAATCTGGCTAGATTAACCCTTAATCCAGCTGGATTAACCTTAAATCCGACCAGATTTACCCTTTAATCCGGCTGGATTAACCTTAAATCCGACCGGATTTACCCCTTAATCTGGCTGGATTAACCCTTAATCCAGCTGGATTAACCTTAAATCCGACCGGATTTACCTCTTAATGTTGCTGGATTAACCCTTAATCCAGCTGGATTAACTTTAAATCCGACCGGATTTACCACTTAATCTTGTTGGATTAACGGTTAATCCAGCTGGATTAACCTTAAATCGGACCGGATTTACGCCTTAATGTGGCTGGATTAACCCTTAATCCAGCTAGATTAACCTTAAATCCGACCGGATTTACCCCTTAATCTGGCTGGATTAACCCTTAATCCAGCCGGATTAACCTTAAATCCCACCGGATTTACGCCTTAGTCTGGCTGGATTAACTCTTAATCCAGCTGGATTAACCTTAAATCCGACCAGATTTACCTTTAATCTAGCCGGATTAACCTTAAATCCGACCGGATTTACCCCTTAATCTGGCTTGATTAACCCTTAATCTAGCTGGATTAACCTTAAATCCGACCGGATTTACCTCTTAATGTTGCTGGATTAACCCTTAATCCAGCTGGATTAACTTTAAATCCGACCGGATTTACCACTTAATCTTGCTGGATTAACCCTTAATCCAGCTGGATTAACCTTAAATCCGACCGGATTTACGCCTTAATGTGGCTGGATTAACCCTTAATCAAGCTATATTAACCTTAAATCCGACCGGATTTACCTCTTAATGTTGCTGGATTAACCCTTAATCCAGCTGGATTAACTTAAAATCCGACCGGATTTACCACTTAATCTTGTTGGATTAACCCTTAATCCAGCTGGATTAACCTTAAATCGCACCGGATTTACGCCTTAATGTGGCTGGATTGACCCTTAATCCAGCTAGATTAACCTTAAATCTGACCGGATTTACCCCTTAGTCTGGCTGGATTAACCCTTAATCCAGCCGGATTAACCTTAAATCCCACCGGATTTACGCCTTAGTCTGGCTGGATTAACCCTTAATCCAGCTGGATTAACCTTAAATCCGACCAGATTTACCTTTAATCCAGCCGGATTAACCTTAAATCCGACCGGATTTACCCCTTAATCCAGCTAGATTAACCTTAAATCCGACCGGGTTTACCCCTTAATCTGGCTTGATTAACCCTTATTGTAGCTGGATTAACCTTAAATCCGACCGGATTTACCTCTTAATGTTGCTGGATTAACCCTTAATCCAGCTGGATTAACTTTAAATCCGACCGGATTTACCACTTTATCTTGCTGGATTAACCCTTAATCCAGCTGGGTTAACCTTAAATCCGACCAGATTTACCCTTTAATCCGGCCCGGTTAACCTTAAATCTGACCGGATTTACCCCTTAATCCGGCTGGATTAACCTTAAATCCCACCGGATTTACCCCTTAATCTTGCTGGATTAACCCTTAATCCAGCTAGATTAACCTTAAATCCGTCCGGATTTACCCCTTAATCTTGCTGGATTAGCCCTTAATCCAGCTGGATTAACCTTAAATCCCACCGGATTTACCCCTTAGTCTTGCTTGATTAACCCTTAATCCAGCTGGATTAACCTTAAAATCCGACCGGATTTACCCCTTAGTCTGGCTGGATTAACCCTTAATCCAGCTGGATTAACCTTAAATCCGACCAGATTTACCCCTTAATCTGGCTGGATTAACCCTTAATCAAGCTGGATTAACCTTAAATTCGACCAGATTTACCGTTTAATCCGGCCGGATTAACCTTAAATCCCACCGGATTTACCCCTTAGTCTTGCTGGATTAACCCTTAATCCAGCTAGATTAACCTTAAATCCGACCGGATTTACCCCTTAGTCTGGCTTGATTAACCCTCAATCCAGCTGGATTAGCTTTAAATCCGACTGGATTTACCCCTTAATCTGGCTGGATTAACCCTTAATCCAGCTGGATTAACCTTAAATCGGACCGGATTTACCTCTTAATCTTGCTGGATTAACCTTAATCCAGCTGGATGAACCTTAAATCTGACCGGATTTACCCATTAATCTGGCTGGATTAACCCTTAATCAAGCTGGATTAACCTTAAATCTGTCCGGATTTACCTCTTAATCTTGCGGGATTAACCTTTAATCCAGCTGGATTAACCTTGAATCCGACCGGATTTACGTCTTAATCTTGCTGGATTAACCCTTAATCATGCTGGATTAACCTTAAATCCGACCGAATTTACCCCTTAGTCTGGCTGGATTAACCCTTAATCCAGCTGGATTAACCTTAAATCCGACTGGATTCACCTCTTAATCTTGCTGGATTAACCCTTAATCCAGCTGGATTAACCTTAAATCCGACCGGATTTACCCCTTAGTCTTGCTGGATTAACCCTTAATCCAGCTGGATTAACCTTAAATTCGACCAGATTTACCCTTTAATCCGGACGGATTAACCTTAAATCCGACTGGATTTACCCCTTAATCCGGCTGGATTAACCTTAAATCCCACAGATTTACCCCTTAATCTGGCTGGATAAACCGTTAATCCAGCTGGATTAACCTTAAATCCGACCAGATTTACGCCCTTAATCTGGCTGGATTAACCCTTAATCCAGCTTGATTAACCTTAAATCCCACTGGATTTACCCCTTAATCTGGCTGGATTAACCCTTAATCCAGCTGGATTAACCTTAAATCCGACCAGATTTACCATTAATCTGGCTGGATTAACCTTAAATCCGACCGAATTTACGCCTTAATCCGGCTGGATTAACCTTAAATCCCACCGGATTTACCCCTTAATCTGGCTTGATTAACCCTTAATCCAGCTAGATTAACCTTAAATCCGACCGGATTTACCCCTTAATCTGCCTGGATTAAACAATTTAAGTGGCAAGGGCGTGATAGCGATCATGTAGTCTAGTGGCCAATGCAAAATGTCTCAAGTCAACGAGTTTTTGGTCAAATCTTGCCCTTGTCACAAACCCCATAGGTTTTTGTCTGGGGTAAGAATTATTATAAATATACACGCTAGATTAATTCAAAGTTATTTGAACCCATTCGCGAGCTTTTGTTCGCATTTCATCGAATAATATTTAATCATATTCTGTCGAGGAAGATCTTGAAGTTGCTTTGAGTGTAATTACATTTTTAAATGTATGTACAAATTTATTCCCAAATAAATCCAATTGAGTCTTTTGCAATATCACAAATAATAAAAATCGATAAGATCACAACTTGAGCATACGGTAGGTTTCTGGTGCTACGAATTTTAAAAGCCCATATTTTTGTAAGTAGAACATTTGAAAAATAAATGTGTGTTGAAATCAGCCTTAATTCCCTTATCGCTCGGAGAAGACCTCGAAATTCTGATCAAACATACATTTCCAAATTTAATGACCCAATGATTTAGGCGTTCAATATATATCATTGAACTAAACAGATCACTATTTAAATCTAATGTCGAAGAACAACATTATTGCTGAGGCACTACAGACACGATAAGTATTAAATAAATGGAAATGTCGTTCACTGATTGCATAAATGATCACGCAAATTATATTTTGATGTTTATGATAAAACTTATACAGCACGTTAATAACAGCATCCTTACATGGATGCATGTGCGCATGGCAATAGTGCCTACCCGGTCGTAACTCAACCACAATCACTGCAACAGCAGAGCATGAGGTATAAATATACAAATCGGTGATACTATATCTTGATGGTCTGGTTCGAAGATACAGGGTTTTAGCACTTGCGGTCTGGGGGCCGCTTCTACCCTCCCCTATATTTCGAACCAGAGGTGGTGGAGTTACGATACAGACGGTTGAGGCAGTCAACTCGACGTCGTTGTCGAAAGGCAACCGCATTTGGTGGGCTGTCGAGGCCAATTGTGCGAAGCCACCCGTGCGCGCCATCCGTGTGCAAACTTTTATTACAATACCCCGGTCCTTTTTACCATCGTTATACATTTCCAAGGCTAATCCTTCGAAGGTAGCAGAATTCCTGACACCTTTTGGAACCTTTTAATTTAAATTGATTACGCTGGCGTACAATCTCTTATGACGCTTTTCAATAGCCCTAATGTAAGTGGTAGAGCGTAATTCTTTTCAATTATTTATTTGGGGTTTTTTCGCCAAAAAAGATGGCTCCCACCGTTAAGAAAAACTATAGCATTTTGAGCACGGTTTTCTGTTCAATTTTTTTCGATGGTTTTTTAGAACTTTTATTTTCTCCATTTACCAAAAATTTTGCCAGTGCGGTTAACAAGGAAATAAAAATTTTTCATTATCAGACTGTATGATAAAAAGAAGTAATTGTCAAATTGTGACGAATTTTTTACTCCGCCTGCCGTGGGCGAGGCGGAGTTTTAAATTCGCCCCGTTTCTGTTTTTTTTTTTTTTTTTTTTTTTTTTTCGGTGTCAGAAGTCGGTGCAGCGCTCATGGGTGATACCGCTGGCACAAACCGCGTGAGCCGACCTAAACACGGCGTTTAAACTCAATTTCTAGCGAAATGTGTCAACAAAACACGCATTTAAACGTGCATGCTAGAACATCTAAACCGCAAGAAGGTTTTACGTGCAAAGATTCTCATGCAAAATGCTTTAAAACGACAAATTCCAGCGATGTGTCGCGGTGAAGTTTTGAGAGCGTGTTTCCGTCATTTTCTGGTTTATTCCTACTTTTAAGGAAATTTAGAAATTTCTACACAAGAATCAAACGCAAATTCTACTGAAATATCTACGTACATACAAAATGAAGATCGGTGAAGGAACTTCGCAAAAATATTCATTTTTGTACTTTCGAACGGCGTTTTTCCTATGCTTTTGACTGAAAACACGACGAACGACACTTGCCAGAGCAATTTGCGTGGCGCGTGGAATGACGTGAGCACGGGGACACAAAAATTGAGGTTATTGAGTGCGAGTTCCCTATCTGTATATATCTGATCTGTGATACAGCTTCTTCTGAATCAGGAACAAGGAACTTGCTCGGAGCATGTCGACACAAAGTGGTAGTTTCGGCGTTCCTCGGAATTCGTCGGTTTCCGACGCTGCTCGAAGATTTTCCGAATACTATTTTTTCAAAATTTTTCTCTAGCTCGAAGATTTTGCTCCTTGAAAGTCCTCTAAATTTTCATGCATCCTAACTTTGTTTTAAGGTAATATGCTTTATTTTCTATCATTATTTGTAGCAAAGTACTTAGATTGTGCATAGAGATCGATTTTTGAGAGATCAGACTGGAAATAAGTACAATTTTCGAGTATTGTAAGTTTGTGCTTTCCAAGCATGGCTATGGTCGCATGTAAGATTAAGGCTACCGTTTTCAGTTGAAGTTGGTTCGATAATAATACCATGAAATCCGCTATAGAAACTGAATGAGGTCTTGAATTGTTGAGATTGTCGAAGAAAGTATGCTGAGACAGTTCTATGTGTAGAGTTGGTTCTGGTTCAAATTTATTGAAAAAAGGCAATTTAATTTTAATTTTGTGAATTTCGATTACAAAACATGCCTTGGACTGTCGACCAATTGATTTCGTCAGGCGATTACAGACTTGTGAGAGGAGGGGGGTAGCCTAATTACTAAAATGTAGTGAAAAAAGGACTTTCCATCTAATGGTGGGAGCAGGTTGGCGGGAACACTGGAGAATAAAGGTCCTGTCACAATGCAATTTTTCTTGCAACTTGAAATGCAATTCTACTATTGGGAGATGTAAAATTGGCAAATGCAAGTTTCCATCACAGTTTGCTGGGGTTTTTTAACGTACCAAACATTTGTCACAAATTTACTTAAGAGTAGATTTTCCCTGTAGCAAAAAAGATGGCAAATGTCGATTTTACCAGAGTGCATGGCAGTCTGAAATTGTTTAAAAAGGCAAATTAACGTCTTTTAAAGAACAGACAGAAGACAATAGGTTATTTTCACACTTGTGTTAAAATTTCAATCCAGTAGCTTTGTTTCTTGTCATCTTTTCCCACGTATTCTTTCTTGATACCTGCAATGCATTCTGGTAAAATCGACATGTCGCCATCTTTTTTGCTACGGTGAATGCAAGGAAAAGTGCACCGTGTGACAGGGCCTTAAGGGTAAGAGGTGGATAGAGAAGGAGACGGAGCAGTTACAAGTGCAAGAAAAATTGCACCGTGTGACAGGGCCTTGAGGGTGGGAGGTGGATAGGAGGAGACGGAGCAGGATGTGGGAGTCGTGCAAGGTCGGGATGTTAAAAAAGAACAAGGAATGTTATGTTTTTAATGCCTTTTAGACTTTTCTTGAGGCAATTAAAATTCAAACTGTCAAATCCAAACACTGTACAGAATGGCGGACTTTACGTGGTCTTTAGTTTTTACACAACCACTTGCATTGTTATCCTTTGCAGTTTGTTTACCATTTCAGTTATCTATCTTCAATAGAATTCTTTGAAATTTGTTTGTAGATCGACAAAATGCTTAACCTCCTCTCAACAACTGGCAGATTATGAAAAATGAAATTGTTAAAGGTATTGGAATATTGCATGTACAATATTGAATATGGGACAATTTGGGACGGTATAATTTTGGACATGGGGTACACATACCGTGGAATCTCATGTGCTCCAGAAGCATTTTAATCTTAGAAAAAGTCAAATAATGATGAACTGTGTTTTAAAAGAAAGTTAGAATCTTATTTGGTTCAAATCAATTGAATTATGGCCCAAGAGTTCATGAAAACACATACAAAAGGCTTTCTTAAAAAACTGAAATATCAAATCTAGCAATTTTATATGTTATGCCTCTAAACAACACAATTCTGTTTCTAAAAATTGGTACCCTACTAGACCTATATGCATGATTATACTAATTTGGACTATATTTATTTTTACCCATTAAAATATAAATTTGTGTTTAATCATTCGTGTTTGTCATTATTTGACTTTGTAATGTTGGTTAAACATAAGGAGATTGAGGTGACTTTGCCAGAAACAAAAACATCCATTATTATACTAAAATTTCAATATATGTAGCAATTAAAACTAACCACAGGAAATATATTTCTACTTTTTAATTGAAATGTTTCTGTTATATGCACTATATCATATTTTTGATAAAAAATTACAACACCTATGTTATTTCCTGGTTTACTATCTCAATCATCTTTTGTTTAAGCTGGCTTTGAGTGTTCATTTGAAAGTTTGGAAAGTTCATTTGAAAATCACAATAGTTCTCAATGTTATATTGGACCCTTTAAAGTTAAAAAAATACTTTGTAATATTTTATACTACTGGTAATTTATCTTAGATACAGACTTTGTGATTTTGTACTAGAATGTTGACTTTCAAACTTTAAGATGAACTACTTATTAAGGACAAAATAAGCTAGCATATTGTCTTTTGTTTACAAAGTGGAACTTGTTTGGAATTGAGATGAACTGATGCAGTTGTTCTTTAACTTTATCAATTAATTACATATCTTAAATGAAAAAGAAAACCACAACTTGCCAAATAAATTCTGTGGGCTCTTTTTATTAGCAAAGAAAAGATGTGGCGGATGTAAGAATTTAAGAGTAAAAAAGTTTCCTTGGACTAAAAAAATTGACAGTATGCCAGATTTTCTAGATAAACAAGCAGTACAGATGTTGGCCAATAATAAGTATAAGTACTTACAATTTTTAATTTTAAAAGTTTTCTATTGATGCCTGGATACAGTAAATACTTTACCAGAGTTCTTCGTATTACATCGACTTGAAAAAGTTTTAAGTCACATGAAGCTTTTAGTTGATACTATGCAATTTCAAATTTTACAGACTTCTTAATTAACATGCCAAATTTACCTTGTTGAACATAAGGTCTTTCCTGAGAAAAAGTAAAACTGTCTGGCATTATATGGAGTAGAATAATTTAAATTAGTTTGAGACTTTGATTTGATAACAATTTTGATTTGTACTATTTACAATACAAGTGACCGGGTTGTATCGGATATACAAACCCATGCTGAAGGCGAGATATCTGACATACACAGATGCGAATGTTGTAAATGGCTTGTGAAACTCGTCAATTTTATACATCAGATCTATAGCAAAGTGATTTTGAAAATACCGATTCTGTAAGATGAGAAAATGATTTCTTTTGTGTTTCCTGTATGATTTATTACTTTATAAGTTTCTTAATTAAAATTACAACATATTGCCTACTGGAACTTTTTATATTGTTTGGTTGTGGTGAATTTGTATTTTGGCAATTGAAATATTTCTGAATTTGTATGTGCATTTCCTTTGCTTCAGTTCAAGTTTACATTTCAAATATTCCACTTTGTAATACTTGCGTGGTAATAATAATATAAGAAAACAGGTTTACATGGCTCTTGAATATAGTCTTTTCAACAAGTAAGTAAAGATGAATTTATACTTCAAAGAGATATGTTCCTAACCTGACAATGGTACCTTCCAAAAAGACTAAATTTAAATTGATTCTTCGAATAAATTTTTTACTTTTCAATCCAAGATCAATCTGAGTTATGTATTTCTACTTTTATTTTGGTCTCTTTAACACTGAAACTATCAATTGTATATAAAGCAGCTTCACTATCG
>CBDATY010000002.1:0-14941 GCA_965200445.1 Mycoplasmatales bacterium | reverse complement strand
AGCTAAGTTTGGGTGACTAGAGATGTACTTGGGACTCTCTTCTAGTGTTGACCACTATGTTTGAACTTTTCCCACTTTGGTACATTAGCCTGAATTTTTGAAATTTTTTTAAATGCGATGAAATGTCATGAAACTTAGCTTAAAATGATGAATTAGGTCATTGTATATGAAAAAACTTAGTTTGGAACCAGAAGAACTTATCTTATTGCTGTTTTAGGATTTGACTCATTTCACCTATTTTGGCTGAACACTGGCCTTGGATGTGGTAAGTGTTTCCATTCGACATTTTCCCATATTACATGGAAATGATGTAAAATTCTTCATGCATTACCGGATCAGCTCACGCTCGGATTTTAGCTAAGTTTGGGGCACTAGAGATGTACTTGGGACACTCTGCTAGGGTTGACCACTATGTTTGAACTTTTCCCACTTTGGTATAATATGCTGAATTTTTGAAATTTTTCTAAATGTAATGAAATGTCATGAAACTTAGCTCAAAATGATGAATTAGGTCATTGTATATGAAAAAACTTAGTTTGGAAGCAGAACAACTTATCTTATTGCTGTTTTAGGATTTGACTCATTTCACCTATTTTGGCTAAACACTGGTCTTGGATGTGGTAAGTGTTTCCATTCGACATTTTCCCATATTACATGGAAATGATGTAAAATTCTTCATGCATTACCGGATCAGCTCACGCTCAGATTTTAGCTAAGTTTGGGGCACTAGAGATGTACTTGGGACACTCTGCTAGTGTTGACCACTATGTTTGAACTTTTCCCACTTTGGTATATTGGCCTGAATTTTTGAAATTTTGCTAAATGCAATGAAATGTCATGAAACTTAGCTCAAAATGATGAATTAGGTCATTGTATATGAAAAAACTTAGTTTGGAACCAGAACAACTTATCTTATTGCTGTTTTAGGATTTGACTCATTTCATCTATTTTGGCTGAACACTGGCCTTGGATGTGGTAAGTGTTTCCATTCGACATTTTCCCATATTACATGGAAATGATGTAAAATTCTTCATGCATTACCGGATCAGCTCACGCTCCGATTTTAGCATAGTTTGGGGCACTAGAGATGTACTTGGGACACTCTGCTAGTGTTGACCACTATGTTAGAACTTTTCCCACTTTGGTATATTGACCTGAATTTTTGAAATTTGCTAAATGCAATGAAATGTCATGAAACTTACCTCAAAATGATGAATTAGGTCATTGTATATGAAAAAACTTAGTTTGGAAGCAGAACAACTTATCTTATTGCTGTTTTAGGATTTGACTCATTTCACCTATTTTGGCTAAACACTGGTCTTGGATGTGGTAAGTGTTTCCATTCGACATTTTCCCATATTACATGGAAATGATGTAAAATTCTTCATGCATTACCGGATCAGCTCACGCTCAGATTTTAGCTAAGTTTGGGGCACTAGAGATGTACTTGGGACACTCTGCTAGTGTTGACCACTATGTTTGAACTTTTCCCACTTTGGTATATTGGCCTGAATTTTTGAAATTTTGCTAAATGCAATGAAATGTCATGAAACTTAGCTCAAAATGATGAATTAGGTCATTGTATATGAAAAAACTTAGTTTGGAACCAGAACAACTTATCTTATTGCTGTTTAGGATTTGACTCATTTCATCTATTTTGGCTGAACACTGGCCTTGGATGTGGTAAGTGTTTCCATTCGACATTTTCCCATATTACATGGAAATGATGTAAAATTCTTCATGCATTACCGGATCAGCTCACGCTCGGATTTTAGCATAGTTTGCGGCACTAGAGATGTACTTGGGACACTCTGCTAGTGTTGACCACTATGTTTGAACTTTTCCCACTTTGGTATATTGACCTGAATTTTTGAAATTTTCCTAAATGCGATAAAATGTCATGAAACTTAGCTCAAACTGATGAATTAGGTCATTGTATATGAAAAAACTTAGTTTGGAACCAGAAGAACTTATCTTATTGCTGTTTTAGGATTTGACTCATTTCACCTATTTTGGCTGAACACTGGCCTTGGATGTGGTAAGTGTTTCCATTCGACATTTTCCCATATTACATGGAAATGATGTAAAATTCTTCATGCATTACCGGATCAGCTCACGCTCGGATTTTAGCTAAGTTTGGGGCACTAGAGATGTACTTGGGACACTCTGCTAGTGTTGACCACTATGTTTGAACTTTTCCCACTTTGGTATATTATGCTGAATTTTTGAAATTTTTCTAAATGTAATGAAATGTCATGAAACTTAGCTCAAAATGATGAATTAGGTCATTGTATATGAAAAAACTTAGTTTGGAAGCAGAACAACTTATCTTATTGCAGTTTTAGGATTTGACTTATTTCACCTATTTTGGCTAAACACTGGTCTTGGATGTGGTAAGTGTTTCCATTCGGCAATTTCCCATATTACATGGAAATGATGTAAAATTCTTCATGCATTACCAGATCAGCTCGCGCTCAGATTTTAGCTAAGTTTGGGGGACTAGAGATGTACTTGGGACACTCTTCTAGTGTTGACCACTATGTTTGAACTTTTCCCACTTTGGTAGATTAGCCTGAATTTTGAAATTTTTTTAAATGCGATGAAATGTCACGAAACTTAGCTTAAAATGATGAATTAGGTCATTGTAAATGAGAAAACTTAGTTTGGAACCAGAACAACTTATCTTATTGCTGTTTTAGGATTTGACTCATTTCACCTATTTTCGCTGAACACTGGCCTTGGATGTGGTAAGTGTTTCCATTCGACATTTTCCATATTACATGGAAATGATGTAAAATTCTTCATGCATTACCGGATCAGCTCACGCTCCGATTTTAGCATAGTTTGGGGGCACTAGAGATGTACTTGGGACACTCTGCTAGTGTTGACCACTATGTTTGAACTTTTCCCACTTTGGTATATTGACCTGAATTTTTGAAATTTTCCTAAATGCGATGAAATGTCATGAAACTTAGCTTAAAATGATGAATTAGGTCATTGTATATGAGAAAACTTAGTTTGGAACCAGAACAACTTATCTTATTGCTGTTTTAGGATTTGACTCATTTCACCTATTTTCGCTGAACACTGGCCTTGGATGTGGTAAGTGTTTCCATTCGACATTTTCCCATATTACATGGAAATGATGTAAAATTCTTCATGCATTACCGGATCAGCTCACGCTCGGATTTTAGCTTAGTTTGGGGCATTAGAGATGTACTTGGGACACTCTGCTAGTGTTGACCACTATGTTTGAACTTTTCCCACTTTGGTATATTATGCTGAATTTTTGAAATTTTGCTAAATGCGATGAAATGTCATGAAACTTAGCTCAAACTGATGAATTAGGTCATTGTATATGAAAAAACTTAGTTTGGAACCAGAACAACTTATCTTATTGCTGTTTTAGGATTTGACTCATTTCACCTATTTTGGCTGAACACTGGCCTTGGATGTGGTAAGTGTTTCCATTCGACATTTTCCCATATTACATGGAAATGATGTAAAATTCTTCATGCATTACCGGATCAGCTCACGCTCGGATTTTAGCTAAGTTTGGGGCACTAGAGATGTACTTGGGACACTCTGCTAGTGTTGACCACTATGTTTGAACTTTTCCCACTTTGGTATAATATGCTGAATTTTTGAAAATTTTCTAAATGTAATGAAATGTCATGAAACTTAGCTCAAAATGATGAATTAGGTCATTGTATATGAAAAAACTTAGTTTGGAACCAGAACAACTTATCTTATTTAAGGAAAATTTTAAAAAACTTTGGAAAAAAAAAATTTGGAAAAAAAAATTTGACAAAAAAATTCTCATTCACATAATCACGAGAAAAATCCCGCGTGGGGTGCTCGCAACACGCGTGTGTGTCGCGCCAAACCCTCGAAACAAATCCCGAAAAAATTTTGAGGAAAATTTTGACAAAAGAATTTGGAAAAAAAAAATTGGAAAAAAAATTTGAAAAAAAATTTGAAAAAAATTCTGGAAAAAAAAATTTGAAAAAAATTCTGAGAAAAAATTTTGACAAAAAAATTTGGGAAAAAAATTGGGAAAAAAAATTGGAAAAAAAATTTAGGAAAAAGTTTTGACAAAAAATTTTTTCCCAATTTCTTTTCAAAATTTTTTCCTTAATTTTTTTCAAGATCCCTGAAAAATTCATGATTTATTCATGATTTCATGAATTATTCATGATTATTCATGAAATATTCATGAATTATTCATGAATAATTCATGAAATATTCATGAAATATTCATGAAATATTCATGAAATATTCATGAATATTTAAAAAAATTCTGAGAAGAAATTTAGAGGAAAATTTTGAGAAAAAAAATCTCATTCATATAATCACGAGAAAAATCCCGCGTGGGGTGCTCGCAACACGCGTGTGTCTCGCGCGAAACCCTCGAAACAAATCCCGAAAAAATTTTGAGGTAAATTTTAAAAAAAAAATTTGGAAAAAAAAATTGGAAAAAAAATTTGAAAAAAATTCTGGAAAAAAAAATTAGAAAAAAAATTTCAAAAAAATTCTGAGAAAAAATTTTGAGGAAAATTTTGACAAAAAAATTTGGAAAAAAAAAAATTGGAAAAAAAATTGGAAAAAAAATTTGAAAAAAATTCTGGAAAAAAAATTAGAAAAAAAATTGAAAAAAATTCTGAGAAAAAATTTAGAGGAAAATTTTGAGAAAAAAAATCTCATTCATATAATCACGAGAAAAATCCCGCGTGGATTGCTCGAAACACGCGTGTGTCTCGCGCGAAACCCTCGAAATAAATCCCGAAAAAATTTTGAAAAAAATTTTGACAAAAAAAATTTGGAAAAAAAAAATTGGAAAAAAAAATTGGAAAAAAAATTTGAAAAAAATTCTGAGAAAAAATTTTGACAAAAAAAATTTGGAAAAAAAATTGGGGAAAAAAAAATTGGAAAAAAAATTTAGGAAAAAGTTTTGACAAAAAATTTTTTCCCAATTTCTTTTTCAAAATTTTTTCCTTAATTTTTTTTCAAGATCCCTGAAAAATTCATGAATTATTCATGATTTCATGAATTATTCATGATTATTCATGAAATATTCATGAATTATTCATGAATAATTCATGAAATATTCATGAAATATTCATGAAATATTCATGAATATTTAAAAAAATTCTGAGAAGAAATTTAGAGGAAAATTTTGAGAAAAAAATCTCATTCATATAATCACGAGAAAAATCCCGCGTGGGGTGTCGCAACACGCGTGTGTCTCGCGCGAAACCCTCGAAACAAATCCCGAAAAAATTTTGAGGAAAATTTAAAAAAAAAAAATTTGGAAAGAAAAATTGGAAAAAAAAATTGAAAAAAATTCTAGAAAAAAAAATTAGAAAAAAAATTTGAAAAAAATTCTGAGAAAAAATTTAGAGGAAAATTTTAAGAAAAAAAATCTCATTCATATAATCACGAGAAAAATCCCGCGTGGGGTGCTCGCAACACGCGTGTGTCTCGCGCGAAACTCTCGAAACAAATCCCGAAAAAATTTTGAGGAAAATTTTAAAAAAAAAATTTGGAAAAAAAAAATTTGAAAAAAATTTGTTTCGAGGGTTTCGCGCGAGACACACGCGTGTTGCGAGCACCCCACGCGAGATTTTTCTCGTGATTATATGAATGAGATTTTTTTTCTCAAAATTTTCCCCTAAATTTCTTCTCAGAATTTTTTTAAATATTCATGAATATTTCATGAATATATTCATGATATTTCATGAATATTTCATGAATATTTCATGAATATTTCATGAATTATTCATGAATAATTCATGAATATTTCATGAATAATCATGAATAATTCATGAAATCATGAATAAATCATGAATTTTTCAGGGATCTTGAAAAAAAATTAAGGAAAAAATTTTGAAAAAGAAATTGGGAAAAAATTTTTTGTCAAAACTTTTTCCTAAATTTTTTTTCCAATTTTTTTTCCCAATTTTTTTCCCAAATTTTTTTGTCAAAATTTTTTCTCAGAATTTTTTTCAAATTTTTTTTTCCAGAATTTTTTTCAAATTTTTTTTCAAATTTTTTTTCCAATTTTTTTTTTCCAAATTTTTTTGTCAAAATTTTCCTCAAAATTTTTTCGGGATTTGTTTCGAGGGTTTGGCGCGACACACACGCGTGTTGCGAGCACCCCACGCGGGATTTTTCTCGTGATTATGTGAATGAGAATTTTTTTGTCAAATTTTTTTTTCCAAATTTTTTTTTTCCAAATTTTTTTAAAATTTTCCTTAAAATTTTTTCTTAGAATTTTTTTCAAATTTTTTTTCAAATTTTTTTTTCCTAATTTTTTTTTTAAAATTTTCCTCAAAATTTTTTCGGGATTTGTTTCGAGGGTTTCGCGCGAGACACACGCGTGTTGCGAGCACCCCACGCGGGATTTTTCTCGTGATTATATGAATGAGATTTTTTTCTCAAAATTTTCCTCTAAATTTCTTCTCAGAATTTTTTTAAATATTCATGAATATTTCATGAATATTTCATGAATATTTCATGAATTATTCATGAATAATTCATGAATATTTCATGAATAATCATGAATAATTCATGAAATCATGAATAATTCATGAATTTTTCAGGGATCTTGAAAAAAAATTAAGGAAAAAATTTTGAAAAAGAAATTGGGAAAAAATTTTTTGTCAAAACTTTTTCCTAAATTTTTTTTCCAATTTTTTTTCCCAATTTTTTTTCCAAATTTTTTTGTCAAAATTTTTTCTCAGAATTTTTTTCAAATTTTTTTTCCAATTTTTTTTTCCAATTTTTTTTTTCCAAATTTTTTTGTCAAAATTTTTTTCAAAATTTTTTCGGGATTTATTTCGAGGGTTTCGCGCGAGACACACGCGTGTTTCGAGCACCCCACGCGGGATTTTTCTCGTGATTATATGAATGAGATTTTTTTTCTCAAAATTTTCCTCTAAATTTTTTCTCAGAATTTTTTTCAAATATTCATGAATATTTCATGAATTTTTCATGAATTTTTCATGAATTATTCATTTCAAATTTTTTTTCCAATGAATTTTTTTTCAAATAATTTTTGTCAAAATCCTCAAAATTTTTTCTCAGAATTTTTTTGAAATTTTTTTTCTAATTTTTTTTTCCAGAATTTTTTCAAACTTTTTTTCCAATTTTTTTTTCCAAATTTTTTTTTTAAAATTTTGCTAAAAATTTTTTCGGGATTTGTTTCGAGGGTTTCGCGCGAGACACACGCGTGTTGCGAGCACCCCACGCGGGATTTTTCTCGTGATTATATGAATGAGATTTTTTTTCTCAAAATTTTCCTCTAAATTTCTTCTCAGAATTTTTTTAAATATCATGAATATTTCATGAATAATTCATGAATATTTCATGAATAATCATGAATAATTCATGAAATCATGAATAAATCATGAATTTTTCAGGGATCTTGAAAAAAAATTAAGGAAAAAATTTTGAAAAAGAAATTGGGAAAAAATTTTTTGTCAAAACTTTTTCCTAAATTTTTTTTCCAATTTTTTTTCCCAATTTGTTTTTTCCAAATTTTTTTCCCAAATTTTTTTGTCAAAATTTTTTCTCAGAATTTTTTTCAAATTTTTTTTTCCAGAATTTTTTTCAAATTTTTTTTCAAATTTTTTTTCCAATTTTTTTTTTCCAAATTTTTTTGTCAAAATTTTCCTCAAAATTTTTTCGGGATTTGTTTCGAGGGTTTGGCGCGACACACACGCGTGTTGCGAGCACCCCACGCGGGATTTTTCTCGTGATTATGTGAATGAGAATTTTTTTGTCAAAATTTTCCTCAAAATTTTTTCTGAGAATTTTTTTCCAATTTTTTTTCCAAAATTTTTTTGTCAAAATTTTCCTCAAAATTTTTTCTCAGAATTTTTATTCTAATTTTTTTTTCCAGATATTTTTTCAAATTTTTTTTTTCCAAATTTTTTTTTTAAAATTTTCCTCAAAATTTTTTCGGGATTTGTTTCGAGAGTTTCGCGCGAGACACACGCGTGTTGCGAGCACCCCACGCGGGATTTTTCTCGTGATTATATGAATGAGATTTTTTTTCTTAAAATTTTCCTCAAAATTTTTTCTTAGAATTTTTTTCGAATTTTTTTTTTTTTTTCCAAAATTTTTTTGTCAAAATTTTCCTCAAAATTTTTTCTCAGAATTTTTTTCCAATTTTTTTTCTAATTTTTTTTTCCAGAATTTTTTTCAAATTTTTTTTCCAATTTTTTTTTTTTCAAATTTTTTTTTTTAAATTTTCCTCAAAATTTTTTCGGGATTTGTTTCGAGAATTTCGCGCGAGACACACGCGTGTAGCGAGCACCCCACGCGGGATTTTTCTCGTGATTATATGAATGAGATTTTTATTCTCAAGATTTTCCTCAAAATTTTTTCTTAGAATTTTTTTCCAATTTTTTTTCCAAAATTTTTTTGTCAAAATTTTCCTCAAAATTTTTTTCAAATTTTTTTTCTAATTTTTTTTTCCAGAATTTTTTTCAAATTTTTTTTCCAGAATTTTTTTCAAATTTTTTTTTCCAATTTTTTTTTTCCAAATTTTTTTTTCAAAATTTTCCTCAAAATTTTTTCGGGATTTGTTTCGAGGGTTTCGCGCAAGACACACGCGTGTTGCGAGCACCCCACGCGAGATTTTTCTCGTGATTATATGAATGAGATTTTTTTTCTCAAAATTTTCCTCTAAATTTCTTCTCAGAATTTTTTTAAATATTCATGAATATTTCATGAATATTTCATGAATATTTCATGAATTATTCATGAATAATTCATGAATATTTCATGAATAATCATGAATAATTCATGAAATCATGAATAATTCATGAATTTTTCAGGGATCTTGAAAAAAAATTAAGGAAAAAATTTTGAAAAAGAAATTGGGAAAAAATTTTTTGTCAAAACTTTTTCCTAAATTTTTTTTCCAATTTTTTTACCCAATTTTTTTTCCAAATTTTTTTGTCAAAATTTTTTCTCAGAATTTTTTTCAAATTTTTTTTCCAATTTTTTTTTCCAATTTTTTTTTTCCAAATTTTTTTGTCAAAATTTTTTTCAAAATTTTTTCGGGATTTATTTCGAGGGTTTCGCGCGAGACACACGCGTGTTTCGAGCACCCCACGCGGGATTTTTCTCGTGATTATATGAATGAGATTTTTTTTCTCAAAATTTTCCTCTAAATTTTTTCTCAGAATTTTTTTCCAATTTTTTTTCTAATTTTTTTTTCCAGAATTTTTTTCAAATTTTTTTTCCAATTTTTTTTCCAATTTTTTTTTTCCAAATTTTTTTGTCAAAATTTTCCTCAAAATTTTTTCTCAGAATTTTTTTGAAATTTTTTTTCTAATTTTTTTTTCCAGAATTTTTTTCAAATTTTTTTTCCAATTTTTTTTTCCAAATTTTTTTTTTAAAATTTTGCTCAAAATTTTTTCGGGATTTGTTTCGAGGGTTTCGCGCGAGACACACGCGTGTTGCGAGCACCCCACGCGGGATTTTTCTCGTGATTATATGAATGAGATTTTTTTTCTCAAAATTTTCCTCTAAATTTCTTCTCAGAATTTTTTTAAATATTCATGAATATTTCATGAATAATTCATGAATATTTCATGAATAATCATGAATAATTCATGAAATCATGAATAAATCATGAATTTTTCAGGGATCTTGAAAAAAAATTAAGGAAAAAATTTTGAAAAAGAAATTGGGAAAAAATTTTTTGTCAAAACTTTTTCCTAAATTTTTTTTCCAATTTTTTTTCCCAATTTTTTTCCCAAATTTTTTTGTCAAAATTTTTTCTCAGAATTTTTTTCAAATTTTTTTTTCCAGAATTTTTTTCAAATTTTTTTTCAAATTTTTTTTCCAATTTTTTTTTTCCAAATTTTTTTGTCAAAATTTTCCTCAAAATTTTTTCGGGATTTGTTTCGAGAGTTTGGCGCGACACACACGCGTGTTGCGAGCACCCCACGCGGGATTTTTCTCGTGATTATGTGAATGAGAATTTTTTTGTCAAAATTTTCCTCAAAATTTTTTCTGAGAATTTTTTTCCAATTTTTTTTCCAAAATTTTTTTGTCAAAATTTTCCTCAAAATTTTTTCTCAGAATTTTTTTTCTAATTTTTTTTTCCAGATATTTTTTCAAATTTTTTTTTTCCAAATTTTTTTTTTAAAATTTTCCTCAAAATTTTTTCGGGATTTGTTTCGAGAGTTTCGCGCGAGACACACGCGTGTTGCGAGCACCCCACGCGGGATTTTTCTCGTGATTATATGAATGAGATTTTTTTTCTTAAAATTTTCCTCAAAATTTTTTCTTAGAATTTTTTTCGAATTTTTTTCCAAAATTTTTTTGTCAAAATTTTCCTCAAAATTTTTTCTCAGAATTTTTTTCCAATTTTTTTTCTAATTTTTTTTTCCAGAATTTTTTTATTTTTTTTCCAATTTTTTTTTTTTCAAATTTTTTTTTTTAAATTTTCCTCAAAATTTTTTCGGGATTTGTTTCGAGAATTTCGCGCGAGACACACGCGTGTTGCGAGCACCCCACGCGGGATTTTTCTCGTGATTATATGAATGAGATTTTTATTCTCAAGATTTTCCTCAAAATTTTTTCTTAGAATTTTTTTCCAATTTTTTTTCCAAAATTTTTTTGTCAAAATTTTCCTCAAAATTTTTTCTCAGAATTTTTTTCAAATTTTTTTTCTAATTTTTTTTTCCAGAATTTTTTTCAAATTTTTTTTCCAGAATTTTTTTCAAATTTTTTTTTCTAATTTTTTTTTTCCAAATTTTTTTTTCAAAATTTTCCTCAAAATTTTTTCGGGATTTGTTTCGAGGGTTTCGCGCAAGACACACGCGTGTTGCGAGCACCCCACGCGAGATTTTTCTCGTGATTATATGAATGAGATTTTTTTTCTCAAAATTTTCCTCTAAATTTCTTCTCAGAATTTTTTTAAATATTCATGAATATTTCATGAATATTTCATGAATATTTTGAATTATTCATGAATAATTCATGAATATTTCATGAATAATCATGAATAATTCATGAAATCATGAATAATTCATGAATTTTTCAGGGATCTTGAAAAAAAATTAAGGAAAAAATTTTGAAAAAGAAATTGGGAAAAAATTTTTTGTCAAAACTTTTTCCTAAATTTTTTTTCCAATTTTTTTTCCCAATTTTTTTTCCAAATTTGTTTGTCAAAATTTTTTCTCAGAATTTTTTTCAAATTTTTTTTCCAATTTTTTTTTCCAATTTTTTTTTTCCAAATTTTTTTGTCAAAATTTTTTTCAAAATTTTTTCGGGATTTATTTCGAGGGTTTCGCGCGAGACACACGCGTGTTTCGAGCACCCCACGCGGGATTTTTCTCGTGATTATATGAATGAGATTTTTTTTCTCAAAATTTTCCTCTAAATTTTTTCTCAGAATTTTTTTCAAATTTTTTTTCTAATTTTTTTTTCCAGAATTTTTTTCAAATTTTTTTTCCAATTTTTTTTCCAATTTTTTTTTTCCAAATTTTTTTGTCAAAATTTTCCTCAAAATTTTTTCTCAGAATTTTTTTGAAATTTTTTTTCTAATTTTTTTTTCCAGAATTTTTTTCAAATTTTTTTTCCAATTTTTTTTTCCAAATTTTTTTTTTAAAATTTTGCTCAAAATTTTTTCGGGATTTGTTTCGAGGGTTTCGCGCGAGACACACGCGTGTTGCGAGCACCCCACGCGGGATTTTTCTCGTGATTATATGAATGAGATTTTTTTCTCAAAATTTTCCTCTAAATTTCTTCTCAGAATTTTTTTAAATATTCATGAATATTTCATGAATAATTCATGAATATTTCATGAATAATCATGAATAATTCATGAAATCATGAATAAATCATGAATTTTTCAGGGATCTTGAAAAAAAATTAAGGAAAAAATTTTGAAAAAGAAATTGGGAAAAAATTTTTTGTCAAAACTTTTTCCTAAATTTTTTTTCCAATTTTTTTTCCCAATTTTTTTCCCAAATTTTTTTGTCAAAATTTTTTCTCAGAATTTTTTTCAAATTTTTTTTTCCAGAATTTTTTCAAATTTTTTTCAAATTTTTTTTCCAATTTTTTTTTTCCAAATTTTTTTGTCAAAATTTTCCTCAAAATTTTTTCGGGATTTGTTTCGAGGGTTTGGCGCGACACACACGCGTGTTGCGAGCACCCCACGCGGGATTTTTCTCGTGATTATGTGAATGAGAATTTTTTTGTCAAAATTTTCCTCAAAATTTTTTCTGAGAATTTTTTTCCAATTTTTTTTCCAAAATTTTTTTGTCAAAATTTTCCTCAAAATTTTTTCTCAGAATTTTTTTTCTAATTTTTTTTTCCAGATATTTTTTCAAATTTTTTTTTTCCAAATTTTTTTTTTAAAATTTTCCTCAAAATTTTTTCGGGATTTGTTTCGAGAGTTTCGCGCGAGACACACGCGTGTTGCGAGCACCCCACGCGGGATTTTTCTCGTGATTATATGAATGAGATTTTTTTTCTTAAAATTTTCCTCAAAATTTTTTCTTAGAATTTTTTTCGAATTTTTTTTCCAAAATTTTTTTGTCAAAATTTTCCTCTAAATTTTTTCTCAGAATTTTTTTCCAATTTTTTTTCTAATTTTTTTTTCCAGAATTTTTTTCAAATTTTTTTTCCAATTTTTTTTTTTTTCAAATTTTTTTTTTTTAAATTTTCCTCAAAATTTTTTCGGGATTTGTTTCGAGAATTTCGCGCGAGACACACGCGTGTAGCGAGCACCCCACGCGGGATTTTTCTCGTGATTATATGAATGAGATTTTTATTCTCAAGATTTTCCTCAAAATTTTTTCTTAGAATTTTTTTCCAATTTTTTTTCCAAAATTTTTTTGTCAAAATTTTCCTCAAAATTTTTTCTCAGAATTTTTTTCAAATTTTTTTTCTAATTTTTTTTTCCAGAATTTTTTTCAAATTTTTTTTCCAGAATTTTTTTCAAATTTTTTTTTCCAATTTTTTTTTTCCAAATTTTTTTTTCAAAATTTTCCTCAAAATTTTTTCGGGATTTGTTTCGAGGGTTTCGCGCAAGACACACGCGTGTTGCGAGCACCCCACGCGAGATTTTTCTCGTGATTATATGAATGAGATTTTTTTTCTCAAAATTTTCCTCTAAATTTCTTCTCAGAATTTTTTTAAATATTCATGAATATTTCATGAATATTTCATGAATATTTCATGAATTATTCATGAATAATTCATGAATATTTCATGAATAATCATGAATAATTCATGAAATCATGAATAATTCATGAATTTTTCAGGGATCTTGAAAAAAAATTAAGGAAAAAATTTTGAAAAAGAAATTGGGAAAAAATTTTTTGTCAAAACTTTTTCCTAAATTTTTTTTCCAATTTTTTTTTCCCAATTTTTTTTCCAAATTTTTTTGTCAAAATTTTTTCTCAGAATTTTTTTTCAAATTTTTTTTCCAATTTTTTTTTCCAATTTTTTTTTTCCAAATTTTTTTGTCAAAATTTTTTTCAAAATTTTTTCGGGATTTATTTCGAGGGTTTCGCGCGAGACACACGCGTGTTGCGAGCACCCCACGCGGGATTTTTCTCGTGATTATATGAATGAGATTTTTTTTCTCAAAATTTTCCTCTAAATTTTTTCTCAGAATTTTTTTCAAATTTTTTTTCAAATTTTTTTTTCCAGAATTTTTTTCAAATTTTTTTCCAATTTTTTTTTCCAAATTTTTTTGTCAAAATTTTCCTCAAAATTTTTTCTCAAAATTTTTTTTCTAATTTCTTTTTCCAGATATTTTTTCAAATTTTTTTTTTCCAAATTTTTTTTTAAAATTTTCCTCAAAATTTTTTCGGGATTTGTTTCGAGAGTTTCGCGCGAGACACACGCGTGTTGCGAGCACCCCACGCGGGATTTTTCTCGTGATTATATGAATGAGATTTTTTTTCTTAAAATTTTCCTCTAAATTTTTTCTCAGAAATTTTTTCAAATTTTTTTTCTAATTTTTTTTTCTAGAATTTTTTTCAATTTTTTTTTCCAATTTTTTTTTCCAAATTTTTTTTTTTAAATTTTCCTCAAAATTTTTTCGGGATTTGTTTCGAGGGTTTCGCGCGAGACACACGCGTGTTGCGAGCACCCCACGCGGGATTTTTCTCGTGATTATATGAATGAGATTTTTTTCTCGTGATTATATGAATGAGATTTTTTTCCCAAAAATCCCGAAAAAATTTTGAGCAAAATTTTAAAAAAAAAATTTGGAAAAAAAAATTGGAAAAAAAATTTGAAAAAAATTCTGGAAAAAAAAATTAGAAAAAAAATTTCAAAAAAATTCTGAGAAAAAATTTTGAGGAAAATTTTGACAAAAAAATTTGGAAAAAAAAAATTGGAAAAAAAATTGGAAAAAAAATTTGAAAAAAATTCTGAGAAAAAATTTAGAGGAAAATTTTGAGAAAAAAAATCTCATTCATATAATCACGAGAAAAATCCCGCGTGGGGTGCTCGAAACACGCGTGTGTCTCGCGCGAAACCCTCGAAATAAATCCCGAAAAAATTTTGAAAAAAATTTTGACAAAAAAATTTGGAAAAAAAAAATTGGAAAAAAAAATTGGAAAAAAAATTTGAAAAAAATTCTGAGAAAAAATTTTGACAAAAAAATTTGGAAAAAAAATTGGGAAAAAAAATTGGAAAAAAAATTTAGGAAAAAGTTTTGACAAAAAATTTTTTCCCAATTTCTTTTTCAAAATTTTTTCCTTAATTTTTTTTCAAGATCCCTGAAAAATTCATGAATTATTCATGATTTCATGAATTATTCATGATTATTCATGAAATATTCATGAATTATCATGAATTATTCATGAAATATTCATGAAATATCATGAAATATTCACGAATATTTAAAAAAATTCTGAGAAGAAATTTAGAGGAAAATTTTGAGAAAAAGAATCTCATT
>CBDATY010000001.1:0-7669 GCA_965200445.1 Mycoplasmatales bacterium | reverse complement strand
ACCGAGTCTTATATGCCCAGTCTTATATACCCTGTCTTATATACCCTTTCTTATATACCCCGTCTTATATACCCCGTCTTATATACCCCTTCTTATATACCCCGTCTTATATACCCCGTCTTATATACCCTGTCTTATATACCTTGTCTTATATACCCCGTCTTATATACCCCGACTTATATACCCCGTCTTATATACCCCGTCTTATATGACCCGTCTTATATACCCCGTCTTATATACCCCGTCTTAAATACGCTGTCTTATATACGCTGTCTTATATACCCCGTCTCATATACGCTGTCTTATATACCCTGTCTTATATACCCTGTCTTATATACCCCGTCTTAAATACGCTGTCTTATATACGCTGTCTTATATACCCCGTCTTATATACCCCGTCTTATATACCCCGTCTTAAATACGCTGTCTTATATACGCTGTCTTATATACCCCGTCTTACATACGCTGTCTTATATACCCTGTCTTATATACCCTGTCTTATATACCCTGTCTTATATACCCTGTCTTATATACCCTGTCTTATATACCCTGCCTTATATACCCTGTCTTATATACCCCGTCTTATATACCCTGTCTTATATACCCCGTCTTATATACCCCGTCTTATATACCCCGTCTTATATACCCCGTCTTATATACCCCGTCTTACATCCCCCGTCTTATATACCCCGTCTTATATACCCCGTCTTATATACCCCGTCTTAAATACGCTGTCTTATATACGCTGTCTTATATACCCCGTCTTATATACGCTGTCTTATATACCCCGTCTTATATACGCTGTCTTATATACCCTGTCTTATATACCCTGTCTTATATACCCTGTCTTATATACCCTGTCTTATATACCCTGTCTCATATACCCTGTCTCATATACCCTGTCTTATATACCCTGTCTTATATACCCTGTCTTATATACCCTGTCTTATATACCCTGTCTTATATACCCTGTCTTATATACCCTGTCTTATATACCCTGTCTTATATACCCTGTCTTATATACCCTGTCTTATATACCCCGTCTTATATACCCCGTCTTATATACCCCGTCTTATATACCCTGTCTTATATACTTTGTCTTATATATCCCGTCTTATATACCCCGTCTTATATACCCCGTCTTATATACCCCGTCTTAAATACGCTGTCTTATATACCCTGTCTTATATACCCTGTCTTATATACCCTGTCTTATATACCCTGTCTTATATACCCTGTCTTATATACCCTGTCTTATATACCCTGTCTTATATACCCTGTCTTATATACCCTGTCTTATATACCCTGTCTTATATACCCTGTCTTACATACCATGTCTTACATACCATGTCTTATATACCCTGTCTTATATACCCTGTCTTATATACCCTGTCTTATATACCCTGTCTTATATACCCTGTCTTATATACCCTGTCTTATATACCCTGTCTTATATACCCTGTCTTATATACCCTGTCTTATATACCCTGTCTTATATACCCTGTCTTATATACCCTGTCTTACATACCCTGTTTTATATACCCTGTTTTATATACCAAGTCTTATATACCCGGTCTTATATACCCGGTCTTACATACCCCGGTCTTACATACCCGGTCTTATATACCCTGTCTTATATACCCTGTCTTATATACCCTGTCTTATATACCCTGTCTTATATACCCTGTCTTATATACCCTGTCTTATATACCCCGTCTTATATACCCCGTCTTATATACCCCGTCTTATATACCCTGTCTTATATACTTTGTCTTATATATCCCGTCTTATATACCCCGTCTTATATACCCCGTCTTATATACCCCGTCTTAAATACGCTGTCTTATATACCCTGTCTTATATACCCTGTCTTATATACCCTGTCTTATATACCCTGTCTTATATACCCTGTCTTATATACCCTGTCTTATATACCCTGTCTTATATACCCTGTCTTATATACCCTGTCTTATATACCCTGTCTTATATACCCTGTCTTACATACCATGTCTTACATACCATGTCTTATATACCCTGTCTTATATACCCTGTCTTATATACCCTGTCTTATATACCCTGTCTTATATACCCTGTCTTATATACCCTGTCTTATATACCCTGTCTTATATACCCGGTCTTATATACCCTGTCTTATATACCCTGTCTTATATACCCTGTCTTATATACCCTGTCTTACATACCCTGTTTTATATACCCTGTTTTATATACCAAGTCTTATATACCCGGTCTTATATACCCGGTCTTACATACCCCGGTCTTACATACCCGGTCTTATATACCCGGTCTTATATACCCAGTCTTGTATACCTGGTCTTGTATACCCGGTCTTATATACTGCGTCTTATATACCGAGTCTTATACACCGAGTCTTATATACCGAGTCTTATATGCCCAGTCTTATATACCCTGTCTTATATACCCTTTCTTATATACCCCGTCTTATATACCCCGTCTTATATACCCCTTCTTATATACCCCGTCTTATATACCCCGTCTTATATACCCTGTCTTATATACCTTGTCTTATATACCCCGTCTTATATACCCCGACTTATATACCCCGTCTTATATACCCCGTCTTATATGACCCGTCTTATATACCCCGTCTTATATACCCGTCTTAAATACGCTGTCTTATATACGCTGTCTTATATACCCCGTCTCATATACGCTGTCTTATATACCCTGTCTTATATACCCTGTCTTATATACCCTGTCTTATATACCCTGTCCTATATACCCTGTCTCATATACCCTGTCTTATATACCCTGTCTTATATACCCCGTCTTATATACGATGTCTTATATACCCCGTCTTATATACGCTGTCTTATATACCCTGTCTTATATACCCTGTCTTATATACCCTGTCTTAAATACCCTGTCTCATATACCCTGTCTCATATACCCTGTCTTATATACCCTGTCTTATATACCCTGTCTTATATACCCTGTCTTATATACCCTGTCTTATATACCCTGTCTTATATACCCTGTCTTATATACCCTGTCTTATATACCCTGTCTTATATACCCCAACTTATATACCCCGTCTTATATACCCCGTCTTATATACCCCGTCTTATATACTTTGTCTTATATATCCCGTCTTATATACCCCGTCTTATATACCCCGTCTTATATACCCCGTCTTAAATACGCTGTCTTATATACCCTGTCTTATATACCCTGTCTTATATACCCTGTCTTATATACCCTGTCTTATATACCCTGTCTTATATACCCTGTCTTATATACCCTGTCTTATATACCCTGTCTTATATACCCTGTCTTACATACCCTGTCTTACATACCCTGTCTTATTTACCCTGTCTTATATACCCTGTCTTATATACCCTGTCTTATATACCCTGTCTTATATACCCTGTCTTATATACCCTGTCTTACATACCCTGTCTTACATACCCTGTCTTATATACCGTGTCTTATATACCCTGTCTTATATACCCTGTCTTATATACCCTGTCTTATATACCCTGTCTCATATACCCTGTCTTATATACCCTGTCTTATATACCCTGTCTTATATACCCTGTCTTACATACCCTGTTTTATATACCCTGTCTTATATACCCCGTCTTATATACCCCGTCTTATATCCCCCGTCTTATATACCCCGTCTTATATACCCCGTCTTAAATACGCTGTCTTATATACGCTGTCTTATATACCCCGTCTTATATACGCTGTCTTATATACCCCGTCTTATATACGCTGTCTTATATACCCCGTCTTATATACGCTGTCTTATATACCCTGTCTTATATACCCTGTCTTATATACCCTGTCTTAAATACCCTGTCTCATATACCCTGTCTCATATACCCTGTTTTATATACCCTGTCTTATATACCCTGTCTTATATACCCTGTCTTATATACCCTGTCTTATATACCCTGTCTTATATACCCTGTCTTATATACCCTGTCTTATATACCCCAACTTATATACCCCGTCTTATATACCCCGTCTTATATACCCCGTCTTATATACTTTGTCTTATATATCCCGTCTTATATACCCCGTCTTATATACCCCGTCTTATATACCCCGTCTTAAATACGCTGTCTTATATACCCTGTCTTATATACCCTGTCTTATATACCCTGTCTTATATACCCTGTCTTATATACCCTGTCTTATATACCCTGTCTTATATACCCTGTCTTATATACCCTGTCTTATATACCCTGTCTTATATACCCTGTCTTATATACCCTGTCTTACATACCATGTCTTACATACCCTGTCTTATATACCCTGTCTTATATACCCTGTCTTATATACCCTGTCTTATATACCCTGTCTTATATACCCTGTCTTATATACCCTGTCTTATATACCCTGTCTTATATACCCTGTCTTATATACCCTGTCTAATATACCCTGTCTTACATACCCTGTTTTATATACCCTGTCTTACATACCCAGTCTTATATACCCGGTCTTATATACCCGGTCTTACATACCCCGGTCTTACATACCCGGTCTTATATACCCGGTCTTATATACCCGGTCTTGTATACCTGGTCTTGTATACCCGGTCTTATATACTGCGTCTTATATACCGAGTCTTATACACCGAGTCTTATATACCGAGTCTTATATGCCCAGTCTTATATACCCTGTCTTATATACCCTTTCTTATATACCCCGTCTTATATACCCCGTCTTATATACCCCTTCTTATATACCCCGTCTTATATACCCCGTCTTATATACCCTGTCTTATATACCTTGTCTTATATACCCCGTCTTATATACCCCGTCTTATATACCCCGTCTTATATACCCCGTCTTATATACCCCGTCTTATATACCCCGTCTTATATACCCCGTCTTAAATACGCTGTCTTATATACGCTGTCTTATATACCCCGTCTCATATACGCTGTCTTATATACCCTGTCTTATATACCCTGTCTTATATACCCTGTCTTATATACCCTGTCTTATATACCCTGTATCATATACCCTGTCTTATATACCCTGTCTTATATACCCCGTCTTATATACGCTGTCTTATATACGCTGTCTTATATACCCCGTCTTATATACGCTGTCTTATATACGCTGTCTTATATACCCTGTCTTATATACCCTGTCTTATATACCCTGTCTTATATACCCTGTCTTATATACCCTGTCTTATATACCCCGTCTTATATACCCTGTCTTATATACCTTGTCTTATATACCCCGTCTTATATACCCCGTCTTATATACCCCGTCTTATATACCCCGTCTTATATACCCCGTCTTATATACCCCGTCTTATATACCCCGTCTTAAATACGCTGTCTTATATACGCTGTCTTATATACCCCGTCTTATATACGCTGTCTTATATACCCTGTCTTATATACCCTGTCTTATATACCCTGTCTTATATACCGAGTCTTATATGCCCAGTCTTATATACCCTGTCTTATATACCCTGTCTTATATACCCCGTCTTATATACCCTGTCTTATATACCCTGTCTCATATACCCTGTCTTATATACCCTGTCTTATATACCCTGTCTTATATACCCTGTCTTATATACCCTGTCTTATATACCCTGTCTTATATACCCTGTCTTACATACCATGTCTTACATACCCTGTCTTATATACCCTGTCTTATATACCCTGTCTTATATACCCTGTCTTATATACCCTGTCTTATATACCCTGTCTTATATACCCTGTCTTATATACCCTGTCTTATATACCCTGTCTTATATACCCTGTCTAATATACCCTGTCTTACATACCCTGTTTTATATACCCTGTCTTACATACCCAGTCTTATATACCCGGTCTTATATACCCGGTCTTACATACCCCGGTCTTACATACCCGGTCTTATATACCCGGTCTTATATACCCGGTCTTGTATACCTGGTCTTGTATACCCGGTCTTATATACTGCGTCTTATATACCGAGTCTTATACACCGAGTCTTATATACCGAGTCTTATATGCCCAGTCTTATATACCCTGTCTTATATACCCTTTCTTATATACCCCGTCTTATATACCCCGTCTTATATACCCCTTCTTATATACCCCGTCTTATATACCCCGTCTTATATACCCTGTCTTATATACCTTGTCTTATATACCCCGTCTTATATACCCCGTCTTATATACCCCGTCTTATATACCCCGTCTTATATACCCCGTCTTATATACCCCGTCTTATATACCCCGTCTTAAATACGCTGTCTTATATACGCTGTCTTATATACCCCGTCTCATATACGCTGTCTTATATACCCTGTCTTATATACCCTGTCTTATATACCCTGTCTTATATACCCTGTCTTATATACCCTGTATCATATACCCTGTCTTATATACCCTGTCTTATATACCCCGTCTTATATACGCTGTCTTATATACGCTGTCTTATATACCCTGTCTTATATACCCTGTCTTATATACCCTGTCTTATATACCCTGTCTTATATACCCTGTCTTATATACCCCGTCTTATATACCCTGTCTTATATACCTTGTCTTATATACCCCGTCTTATATACCCCGTCTTATATACCCCGTCTTATATACCCCGTCTTATATACCCCGTCTTATATACCCCGTCTTATATACCCCGTCTTAAATACGCTGTCTTATATACGCTGTCTTATATACCCCGTCTTATATACGCTGTCTTATATACCCTGTCTTATATACCCTGTCTTATATACCCTGTCTTATATACCGAGTCTTATATGCCCAGTCTTATATACCCTGTCTTATATACCCTGTCTTATATACCCCGTCTTATATACCCTGTCTTATATACCCTGTCTCATATACCCTGTCTTATATACCCTGTCTTATATACCCTGTCTTATATACCCTGTCTTATATACCCCGTCTTAAATACGCTGTCTTATATACGCTGTCTTATATACCCCGTCTTATATACCCCGTCTTATATACGCTGTCTTATATACCCTGTCTTATATACCCTGTCTTATATACCCTGTCTCATATACCCTGTCTTATATACCCTGTCTTATATACCCTGCCTTATATACCCTGTCTTATATACCCCGTCTTATATACCCCATCTTATATACCCCGTCTTATATACCCAGTCTTATATACCCCGTCTTATATACCCAGTCTTATATACCCAGTCTTATATACCCTGTCTTATATACCCTGTCTTATATACCCTGTCTTACATACCCTGTCTTACATACCCTGTCTTATATACCCTGTCTTATATACCCTGTCTTATATACCCTGTCTTATATACCCTGTCTTATATACCCTGTCTTATATACCCTGTCTTACATACCCTGTCTTACATACCCTGTCTTATATACCCTGTCTTATATACCGTGTCTTATATACCCTGTCTTATATACCCTGTCTTATATACCCTGTCTTATATACCCTGTCTTATATACCCTGTCTTATATACCCTGTCTTATATACCCTGTCTTATATACCCTGTCTTACATACCCTGTTTTATATACCCTGTCTTATATACCCTGTCTTATATACCCGGTCTTATATACCCGGTCTTGTATACCCGGTCTTACATACCCCGGTCTTACATACCCGGTCTTATATACCCGGTCTTATATACCCGGTCTTATATACCCGGTCATGTATACCTGGT